>CACAMV010000024.1 GCA_902533695.1 uncultured SAR116 cluster alpha proteobacterium | reverse complement strand
TATATTTGGAGGGACCTCTGGCATAGGTCTGTCAACTGTAAAAATCCTTTCAGAAAAAGGAGCCTCAAAAATAATAGCCTTAAGCAGAAATCCTGAAAAGGTTAAAGAAGTACCTAAAAATGTTGAATTGGTTAAGCTAGATGTTTTGGACGAAAATGGTTTAAAAACATTTTTTCAACAACAAGGACAATATGATATTTTAGTTAATTCAGCTACCGGAGGAGCAAGAGCACTTGGTCCCTTTTTAAATATGGATATGGAAGGTTACAGAAATTCTTTTTTCAAACTTTGGGGATATACAAATGTTGTTAGACATGGAACAGGATACCTTAAAAATGATGGCTGTATTGTTCTAGTGAGTGGTTCCCCAGCAAGAAATTGTCGACCAGGTTATATTGCGTTATCTTCTGTAGGGGGCGCAGTTGAAGCGTTTGCTAGAGGTATAGCAAAAGAAATAAATCCAAAAAGAATCAATGTTGTTTCACCTGGAACCATTGACACCCCAATGAGCCCACTAGAAGGTCAAGAAAGGACAAATTTTTATCAGAATGCTACAAAAGCTAATTTGATTCAAAGAGCTGGGACACCAGAAGAAGTTGCTCAAGCAATTATTTTTGCGATAGAAAATGACTTTATTACTGGAACAACAATAGATATTGATGGCGGATGGTTGCTATCATAAAAATTAGTTTTCTTCTTCTAGTATAATATTAAATGTAAGTTCTTTGCATGGGCTTCCATCATCTGGGTCTTTTGATTCACATAACGTTCTTATTAAACTTTCTTTTACCGCAAAAACTGTGTCTGAATCTAGATAAGGATCTCCATCTATAAATACGTGAGTGGTTAAATCAACAAAACCTTTTGCTTTTACCATAAAATGAATGTGAGCTGGTCTAAAAGGATGCCGTCCCAAAAAATTTAGAATTTCACCAACAGGACCATCAGTTGGTACAGGATAGAACTGAGGTTTAACTGTCTTAAAAAAGTAATTACCATTCTCATCAGTTTTCATTCTGCCTCTAAGATCAACAACATTATTTTCTTTTTGAACATCATAAAGGCCATCTGGACCAGATTGCCAAACGTCTACTGAGACATCAGGTAAATTATTTCCTTTAACATCTTTTACCCTACCTTTTACAATACATTTTTCTCCTTTTACATTGTTTGCTATGTTGTCACCTAATTCAATTTCTGGAGCTGGGGCATGAAACGGACCAAGAACTGTTGATTCTGTCTCATTATGATGTTTTCGATTATTAATTGTATCTATCAACATTGAAACACCCATAACATCTGAGAACAAAATAAATTCTTGTCTTCTATCATCGCACTTTTGTCCAGTTTTAGTTAAAAATTCGATAGCTTTTAACCATTCTTCAAAAGTCGGCTCAGTCTCTTTAACAACTTCATGCATATGTTTTACAATAGATCCCATAAGTTGTTTTATTCTTTCATTTTGTATTGATTCAAAACTTTTTAAAACACCCTCAGTTGCATTATTTTCATTAAAATCCCTCATATCAAAACTTGCCTCCTAAAAAATTAAATTTTTATTAAAGAAAATATTAGTCCGAAAAAACCTCCGAAAACACCACCCCAAACTATTAACCACCCAAGGTGCTCTCTAATCATTTTTTCAACTATTTTTTTTATATCTTCCGGTTTTAATTCTTCTAATTTACTGTCAATAGCTTGTTCTATATTTGTTTTGAAATCTAAAATTAAAGAACTACTTGATGATTTTGAAAAAACATCATTTAATTTTTGTGTAATTACTAACTTCAACTTCTTAATAATAGGATCTTTAAGCGGTAATAGAGCTTTTCTACCTCCCAGCATTACTAACATTCCACCTAATTTTGAATCTTCTATAGCATCCATCAGTCCCTGAAATAATTTTTCAAAATCAATTCTTGATAAAATTGAATCTAATGAGTCATTTTTTTTGTTAACAAAAAATTTTTCAATTTTGTCATCTGTAAACAATTCTTCAATTGCCAAATTTTTGATACCTAGTTTTATTTCTTTAAATCTATCCAAAATTACTCCTGAACCAAATAAAAATGGTATTTTTTCAAACAACATATGAACGGCCAACCAATTTGTAATACTTCCAGAAAGTGCAAAAATACCAATTGAAAAAAATATTTCACTGAATTCATTGGAAGTAAATAAACCTATCAATATTAAGAAGGATGAAACAGAATGTGTGATAAGAGATTTATTCAATTTTTAATTTAAACTATTAAAATTTAATCCTCAGTAACAAAATTCTTCAAAATACCTACCTTGCCTATGTCCACCTCTACAACATCGCCTGGTTTCATGTAAACAGGTGGATCCCTTCTATCGCCAACACCACCTGGGGTCCCTGTGACTATCACATCTCCTGTTGCTAAGGTTGTAAATGTAGATATATAGCTAATCAATCTAGGAATGGGGAAAATCAAATCTGATAATTTTGCTTTTTGCAATACTTTTCCATTTAATCTCGTTTCTATTGGTAGTTTTTCATAATCACCAACTTCATCTGGCGTTACTAAATAAGGACCAAAAGGACCTGTTGAAGGAAAATTTTTGCCAGGAGTAAATTGCGAAGTGTGTCTTTGCCAGTCCCTTACACTTCCGTCATTGTAACAAGAATAACCTGCAACATGATCAAGAGCGTTCTCTTCAGAAATATATCTGCCTCCCTTACCTATAATGATGGCAAGTTCACCTTCATAGTCAAACCTTTCTGAGAAATTTGGTTTCAAAATCGGCTGCAAATGACCAGTTTGCGAATTGGCAAATCTAGTAAAAATTGTAGGATTATCTACATCTGGTCTACCAGTTTCTTTTTTATGTTCTTGATAATTCAAACCTACACAAAAAATCTTCTCTGGATCAGGGATAACTGGTAAATAAGAAATTTCAGCTATAGAAATCTCATAATTTTTATTTTTGATAAACTCATGTACTTTTTCAATTAGATCTAATTTTAATAAACCTTTAATTGACTTGACATTTTTATCAATCATTGCAGTTAAGTCTATTATACCCTTGTCTTTTACAACACCAAAACCTACACTTCCCATTCTGGTAAAAGTTATTAATTTCATTTTTTTTCCTTTATGATCTCATTATTGCCTTACCCCACAAATTAAGAGTCTTTTCTTTTTGGGGCCATTCTTTTTTTTTTCTATCATGTATTATTTCAAGTTCAGCTGAAAGTTCAATCCAATTCTTATCAATGTCTTCAATAAAAACAAAAAGATTGTTTCCAGGCCCATGTCTACCAGGTCCCCAAATCAGTTTAACATCTTTATTTGAAAAGTGATCACACCAATCTCTTATTAAGTTCCAGTCACGGACTTCATAAGAATGATGATCTATCCCAGAATTTTTGGATTTAAAACAAGCAACTGTATGATGTTCATGATTAGAGGTAACAAAACAGGTAGCTAAACTTCCATCAACATGTACAACTGTATCTGAGATTTTAAAACCCAATTTATCAGAATAAAACTGTTGAAAATTTTCTACATTTTTTGAAGCAAATGTTAAATGTTGTAAAGGTCCATAAAAATGATTGTTCAAGTTTTGTTTTTCATTGGAAGATAAACCAAAGCTAATTATATTACCATCTGGATCCTGAACTGAAAAAGAACCCATTTTAAGATATGGATTATCAAAATCTAGGATTTCAACGCTCCTTTTAATGACAAAAGTCCTAAAAGCTTCTAAGCACTCCAAATTTCGGCAAACAAAACCTGCATAGGAAAATTTATTTTTTTTACCTTTTACTATAATTAATTTCCTAGAAGGTCCAATACAAATTAAATCTTTATTGTTATAAAGCTGCAAATCCATCTGCATTATTTCTTTGTAGAATTTTGATAGCTTTTTTGGATTTGAACTTTCGATAGCGATATGATCTAAATTAAAACTAGCTTGAATTGCATTTATTTCCAAAAATCGCTCCTTTTCTTTTTATATTTCCTAATTATATAATCCAGACAAAGTTTTAATAACAAAGTCTTCTATACCATTTTTGTTTGACGTAGAAGATAAAATATATCTATCTGGCCTAACAATGATGGCTTCTGAGCCTAGTTTATTTAAAACTTCTTTTAAAAAGATAAATTCTTCTCCAGAAAGTTTTTGTATTAAATTAATCTTGCAAATTTCTTTAGTGATCAATAATAAATCTAAATCAAAATAACTATCAATTAAATTATTTTTCAGATTTAAATTGGGAAATATTTTTCCACGATTTTTATCTTTAACTGACCCCAAACCAGGTCCAAGTTTTGGTTTGATTGTGCTCATTATTTTTGAGCCATCTTTTTTATTTTTTACTGTATCTGAAACGTTTATATCACCAATTTCATTAAGCAACTTTCCCATATTCATAGTGGTTGATATATATTCTTTAACATTTTGATACCTTTCAGATTGGTAGGAATTTAAAAGTTTTACGCAATGAAATTTTTTACAACAAAAAGCTATTTTCCATGATAAATTTGATGCATCTCTTATACCCGCACACATACCTTGACCCATAAAAGGTGGTGACAAATGAGCGGCATCACCCGCAATAAAGATTCTTCCTTTACACCATGTTTTTGCGATTGCAGACTGAAATGTATATATTGTTTTTCTTTCAATTATAGCGTCTTCTTTTTTTAACCATCTGCTTAGAAATTTCCAAAGATTTTTATTTTTTAAAAACTCGTTTTCATCATTATTATTTTTCAAAGCTATTTCCCATCTTCTTCTTCTACCAACATTTCGACAGTATGTTGCAGGTCTTATAGAACTGCAATACTGGATTGTGCGATCAGGAAGATCTAATTTTTTAGCGTTTAAAATGACATCTATAACTGCCCATTTTTGTTGAAAACCTAGATCTTCCATGCCAGAGTTAATTAATTCTCTCACAAAAGACTTTCCTCCATCACATCCAACAACATATTTACATTTAAAAAAATTATCTTCATTTGTTAATGTGTTTTTAAAGAAGACTTTCGCATGATTTTTTTTATTTAAAATATTGTAAACTTCGGAATTTTGAAAAATCGAAACTTTTTTATAATTTGCTAATCTTGCCCTTAAAGTTTTTTCCAAATCTGGTTGATGAAATCTATAACTGGGATACCATCCATTTTCTGTAATTATTTTAGGTCTTGGCCAATCCAACAAAATATTATTTTTCTGATCAATGAAACGGGTACCTTTATTAATTATTGTTTTTTTTAAAAATTTGTCAGTTATACCAATAGTTTCAAAAATCCTCATTACCTCATCATCAAAATGAACTGCTCTTGGTAAATTATATGCATTACTTTCTCTTTCTAAAATACCTACAGAGAGATTTTGCATGGCAATTAAATTAGCCAAGACCCCACCAGTTGGACCTAATCCTATAATGATAACATCATAATTAAACTTAGACATATTTAATCATTAATTTTTGTGTACAACCATGGACAATCAATTAATAATGGAGCTTGTTTACCAGAAGCTGCTGCTTTTAAACGTTTATTCCTAAATTTCAAGCGTTGTTTCTCCTGCATATGTAAACGCTCATGGCCCCAAAAGCTTGGCCCTTCTGTCATCTCATATGGTTTCCATGTATTTGGATCAATTATTCTTCCTCCCCATCCATTTTCAATAAAAAATCCTGAAGGTGAGATAGAGTAAAATGAAGTCATAAAATCATTGGTGTGCCTTCCCAAAGTATAAGCAATAGAGTTTTCTTTGAATTGCAATAGATCATAGCCCTGCCCAACATCATCCAAACTATTATATTCAACCATAAAATGATGAAATCCTTTTTGCCCAGTTTCTATTAGAGCAAAACTGTGATGTCTTCCGTTAACATGAAAAAAATATAGATTTATTGGATCAAAGCTGTAATCACTAACGTTAAACTCTAAAATATCTCTATAAAATTTAACTAGGTTTAACATATTATCTGTATGCAACACAGCATGTCCAAGACCTAGTGAGCCAGTTTTAAAACCTGATATCGGTCTTCCTGGTTTAAATGGATCTTTATCTTTGAAAGGATTGAACAAAAGTTCTATTTTATTATTTGAAGGATCAAAAAAATAAATTAATTCTTCTACAAATCTTTGATCAGCTAATGATTTATTTCCTTTGAAAACTCTAATGTTAGATTTATCTAATTTATCAGCAAAATATTCCAAATCTTCTTTTACCTCTACCTCCCAACCCAGATAAGACAAACAATCCCCTTCTTCTCCTGTGATGGAAAATCTTTGTTTTTGATCATCCATTCTAAACATAAGAGATTTACCTGAATGATCAATTTTTTGCATTCCGAGATGTTTAATTGCATACGAAGACCAATCCTCAAACTTATTAGAATTAACGCCCAAGTATGATAAAGCTATTATGCCCATTCTTTCCTCTTGCAGAGATATTATCAATCTCCCAATTCCAAATCAAATCATAAAAGAAATTTAAATTAGAATTAGAATTATCATTATAATTATGATATTCAATCATACATTATTTTTAGGAGGAAAAAATGTCAAAGCTATTAAGTTTTTTTGTTGCTTCAACTTTGTATATCTTTTTTTGTTTTTCGGCTTCAGCAGAAAAAGTTACTTTGAAGTTTCATACTTTCGTACCTGCGCCAGCAAATTCAAATAAATTGTTTGTTTTGCCATGGTCTGAAAAAATCAAAAAAGAATCTAATGGAGAAATAGTTACAGAAATGTATTATTCTATGCAACTTGGAGGAAAACCCCCACAACTTGTTGATCAAGTAAGAGAAGGTGTTGTTGATTTAGTTTGGACCGTTGCGGGTTATACACCAGGAAGGTTTCCTAGACTGGAGGCATTTGAGTTACCATTTCTTCCAACAAAATCAGTAATCACATCACAAGCCGCTCAAGAATATGTTGAAACTATTGGAGCTGAAGATTTAAAAGATTATAAAATCTTAACCGTACATGTTCACTCCCCTGGTATGATACATACAAAAAACAAGCTTATAAAAAGTATGTCTGATTTTAAGGGACTTAAAATGAGAGGTCCAACTAGAGTTATCACAGGGATGTTGAAAAGTTTGGGAGCTACACCAGTTGGCATGCCAGTTCCAAAAGTAGCACCTTCACTATCTAAAGGTGTGATTGACGGAATGGTTGTACCATGGGAAATTATGCCCTCATTTAAATTGCAAGAATTAACAAAAGCCCATACTAATGTTACAGGTAACAGAGGTATCTACACTACACCGTTTTTGTTTATCATGAACAAGGCAAAGTATGAGAGTTTAAGTCCTGCTCAAAAAAAGGTTATCGATAATAATTCTGGTTTATCATTGGCAAAACATGCTGGGAAATTATGGGATAGTTTTGAAATTCCTGCAAAAAAGCTTGCTGTAAAAGCCGGAGGAAAATTTCATACATTGCAAGGTGAGCCATTAGCTGCGATGAAAGCTGTTGGTAAAAAAGTCACAGAAGATTGGGTTAACAAAACCAATAAAAAAGGATTAGATGGCCAGAAGCTTCTTGATCAAGCTAAGAGCTTAATTTCTAAATATGAAAAACAGTTTTAAATGAAATTTTTTGAAACCTTTTCAAGTTTTCTAAATGAGCGACCAAATAATCTATTTGGTCGTATTCTTTTTAATCTGGCCTTTTTACTGGCTTTTATTGGTGGAGTAATTTTAGTAATAGTTATTCTTATCAACGTTGTCTCAATAATAAGTCGAATAATTTTTTCAAATCCTCTTGTGGGTGACTTTGAATTGGTTAAGATTGGCAGTGCAATAGCAATAGCTTCTTTTTTCCCAATTTGTCATTTAAAAAAAGGTAATGTTATTGTAGATTTCATAACAGCTAATTTAAATCTAAAAATAAAATTTTTCTTGGATGGAATAAGTTCGTTTATATATTGCATAATATCTTGTTTTTTTGCTTGGAGAATGATTCACGGTGGTCAAGACATGTACAATTACAGTGAAGAAACAATGTTACTTCAATTTCCTGTTTGGATACCATTTATTCCTGTAACTTTTTCTTTTGCTCTTCTTTCTTTTTGTTGTCTATATACATGTTTACTAGAATATAAAGAAGCATTAGGTAAATTTAAATAAATGGATAGGTTTAGCTTAGGACTAATTGCTTTTCCTATTTTATTTACACTATTGGTATTTAGAGTCCCTATTGGCTTAGCTATGCTTTTAGTAGGATGTGCAGGAACAATAATTCTTTCCGGTTGGCTTCCTATACTTTCTCTAGCAAAAAGTAGCGCTTGGCATTTATTTTCAAATTATGATTTTTCCGTTATACCTTTATTTCTTCTCATGGGAAATTTTGCCTCTAAAGCTGGTATGAGTGAAGCTCTTTTTAAATTTGCAGGGGCTTGTTTAGGACATAGAAAAGGTGGTGTAGCAATGGCTGCAGTAGGAGCATGCGCAGGATTTGGAGCCATATGTGGTTCATCTCTTGCAACTGCAGCAACAATGGGTAAAGTAGCTCTTCCAGAACTTAGAAGACTTGGTTACTCTGGTGCTTTAAGTACTGGAGCTTTGGCGGCAGGAGGTACCTTAGGTATTTTAATTCCACCTTCGGTAATACTTATAATATACGCAATTTTAACAGAACAAAATATCGCAAAGATGTTTTTATGTGCTTTCATTCCAGGAATTATAGCTGCTATTGGTTATATAGCTGCCATAGCAATTTATGTAAGAATAAATAAAAAGGCAGGCCCTACTAAACATAGAATTGGTTGGAAAGATAGGTTAGAGTTATTCAAAAATATATGGCATATTATCATAATTTTTGTTGTGATGATTGGCGGAATTTATCTTGGCTTATTTACACCAACAGAAGGAGCTGCAGTTGGAGCTGCTGGAACTGGTTTGATTGCTGCATTCAATAAAAATTTTAATTTTTTGTCATTTTTAGAAGTTGTTGAAAACACTGCCATTACATCAGGTATGATTTTCTTGGTTTTATTAGGAGCTGAATTTTTTAATTCATTTATTGCTCTTTCACAACTTCCTAATATTTTGGCTGAACTCACAATCAAACATCAATTAACTCCAATGATAGTTGTAGCAAGTATTTTACTATTATATTTATTTTTAGGATGTCTTATGGACAGCCTAGCAATGATACTACTAACTATACCAGTTTTTTTCCCATTAGTAATGACTTTGGATTTTGGTTTATCACCAGAAGAAACAGCAATATGGTTTGGAATATTAACTCTAATTACTGTTGAAGTAGGATTAATCACTCCACCTGTGGGTCTTAATGTTTTTATCATTAATAAAATGGCAGGAGATGTTAAAATATCAGAAACATTTAAGGGTGTTCTTCCTTTCTTATTAAGCGATATTGCAAGAATTATACTATTATTTTTCTTCCCTAGCATTACATTAATAATGTTAAAAATTTTTTATTAAGTATAAAAAGTAATTTTGATATTAATTGCTATTTCAGAAAAATGGACTTAAGTTAATCTTAATTTATTAGTAATTTTATATTAATCATATTTTGGGAGGAAATGAAAAATGTCCAAAAAACCAATTATATTTCTAATATTGTTTTTAGTAGCGGCAAGCTTATTATTTTTTTACAAACAAGAAAAAGAAGACTTTGCAGTAAAATTAGGAATTATTTTCGGGTATACGGGACCTATCGAATCTCTGACACCTGATATGGCAAAAGCTTCTGAGCTTGCCATTAAAGAAGTCAATGATTCAGGCGAATTTTTGTCTGGAAAAATCAAAATTCAAGGCATAAGAGCTGATTCAACCTGTGTTGATGCAGCTGCAGCCAATGCAGCGGCTGAAAGGTTAATAACATCAGATCAAGTTAATGCCATAGTTGGAGCTGACTGCTCGGGTGTAACAACTTCAATATTGCAAAATGTTGCAATGTCTAATGGGATTGTCATGATATCTCCTTCTGCGACTTCTCCTGCTTTATCTACATTACCTGACAATGGTTTATTTTTTAGAACAGCTCCATCAGATGCCAGGCAAGGAAAAATTGTTGCCGACATTTTGATTGAAAAAGGTTTTAAAAAAGCAGCTTTGTCATTCACCAATAATGATTATGGAAAAGGCTTAGCTGAAAGTATAAAAAAGAATTATGAATCAAAAGGTGGACAGATAACTATTTCTGCATCTCACGAAGATGGAAAAGCAGACTATGGTGCCGAAGTTTCTGCTTTAGCCCAAGCTGGAGGTGACATATTGATTGTAGCTGGTTACCTTGATCAAGGTGGTAAAGGAATAATTCAAGGCTCATTAGATGCTGACGCATTTAACAAGTTTTTCTTACCTGATGGGATGATTGGAGACTCACTCCCTAAAGCTATAGGTTCTGATTTAAATGGTTCTATTGGATCTATACCAGGTACAGATAGCCCAGGGGCAAAAACTTTTGAAAACCTTGCAAAATCAAATGGATTTAAAGCAGGACCATTTTCTCAAGAATCATATGATGCAGCAGCTTTAATAATGCTTGCAATGCAATCAGCAAAATCCTCAAAAAGTAAAGATTTAAAAGATCATGTGATGGATGTTGCAAATGCTCCAGGTGAAAAAATTTACCCTGGTGAACTTTCAAAAGGTATAAGTTTACTCAAACAAGGAAAGGAAATTGACTATGTCGGTGCCTCTTCAGTTGAACTTATAGGTGGCGGTGAATCATCAGGAAATTTTCGTGAAATCTTGATTAAAGATGGTAAAATTACCACTGCAGGGTATAGATAATAATAAATGTAAGGGTTCTAAAATATAGAACATATAGAACCCTTACAAAAATCATATCATGTTACAAATTTTTAACATTAGCAAGAGTTTTGGTGGGATTAAGGCTCTTAACAACGTTTCCCTAGAAATTGAAAAAGGTAAAATAACTGCTCTTATTGGACCTAATGGAGCGGGAAAGACAACTTTGTTTAATGTCATAAATGGATCTCTAAAACCAGATAATGGAACCATCAATCTAAATAAACTAAATATCACTGGATTAGAACCTCATGAGCTATTTGCAATGGGAGTGCTGAGAACTTTTCAAATTTCACAGGAATTTGAATCTTTGACCGTTCTTGATAATTTAATGATGGTACCTGCTGATCAATTAGGAGAGTCAATTTTAAATTCTTGGATCAAACCAAAAGAAATTGAGATACAAGAAAAAAAAATTTTAAGAAAAGCCAAAGAGGTCATAAAGTTTTTAAATCTAGAAAAATTATCATCTGAATATGCTGGAAACTTGTCTGGAGGACAAAAAAAATTATTAGAGCTAGGAAGAACTATGATGGTAAATCCTCAAATTGTTTTACTTGATGAGGTCGGTGCAGGTGTTAATAAAACTTTGTTAAAAAAAATTGGAGATACTATAATCAGATTAAATAAAGAATTTAATTACACGTTCGTTATGATCGAACATGATCTAGATTTTATTGCTAGATTATGCAGTCCTATAGTAGTAATGGCTGAAGGATCAATTTTAGAAATTGGTGATATTGATCAAATTCGTAAAAATAACAAGGTCATAGAGGTTTATCTTGGAAAAGGAAATTAATGATTTTAAATGTATCTAAAATATCATGTGGTTATGAAAATACTAAAATTGTAGAAAATTGTGATTTTTATTTAAAGAAAGGTCAGATAGCATCAATCGTTGGCCCGAATGGGGCAGGAAAATCAACAGCGATGAAGGCCATTTTTGGCCTTCTTCCTCTTTTTGAAGGTAAAGTGTATTTTAATAATGAAGATATAAGTTATATAAAACCACAAGATCGAGTTTTAAAAGGCATGAGTTTTGTTCCACAAACAAACAATATTTTTCACAGTATGACAGTGGAAGAAAATTTGGAAATGGGAGGATTTATTAGAAAAACCGGTGTCAAAGAAACTATTCAACAAGTTTATAAATTATTTCCTATACTTTTAGAAAAGAAAAATCAAATAGCTGAAAATTTATCGGGTGGTCAACGCCAACAGTTGGCATTTGCCAGAGCTCTAATGACCAACCCTACTTTTTTAATGTTAGATGAACCATCAGCTGGTGTTTCACCAATCATAATGGACGAACTTTTTAAAAAAATATTGGAAATTTCTAAAAAAGGTGTTTCAGTTTTAATGGTTGAACAAAATGCTAAACAAGCACTAAAAATTTCTGATATTGGTTTTGTGTTAAGTCAAGGAAAAAATAAATTCATAGATAGTGGAAAGAATCTTTTATCAAACCCTGTGGTAAGAGAATCCTTTTTAGGAGGTTAATTTGTGGATTATATCAATGCCATAATTTTATTTTCAAATTATATTTTAATTCCTGGCTTATCTTATGGTTGTCAATTAGCGCTTGGCGCTTTAGGTGTGACTTTAATATACACGGTTATGAGGTTTTCTAATTTTGCACATGGGGAATTGATGTCTTTTGGTGCAATGATTTCAATATTAATAATGTGGTGCTTAAAAGATATTGGAGTTTCTATAAAACCTCTTCCCACAATTATTATTTCACTACCTATTTCAATAATAATTACTGTTATTTTTTGCCTATTAATTGATAAATTGTGTTTTAGTTATTATAGAAAAAATAATTCACAAAGCGTCATATTATTAATAGTTTCAATTGGCGTTATGTTTTTTACAAACGGGTTAATTAGATTAATTATTGGACCAAATGACAGGAATATTAATGATGGTGAAAGATTCCTAGTTAAAGCAAAAACCATTAAAAAAGTATTTGAATTGAATGAAGGTTTGTCTATTAAAATGTCACAAGGAATTACAATTGTAATTACATTGCTTTTAGTAACATTTATATTTTGGTTTTTAAACAAAACAAAAACTGGCAAATCTATGAGAGCATATTCAGACAACAAAGATTTATCATTACTTTCAGGAATCAATCCGGAAAGAGTCATTTTAATAACTTGGATAATTACTGGAATGTTAGCATGCGTTGCTGGAACACTTTATGGTTTAGATAAAAGTTATAAACCTTTCACCTATCTTAATTTAGTCTTACCTATTTTTGCTTCTGCCATAGTCGGAGGTGTTGGAAATCCAATAGGGGCAATAATAGGAGGATTTGTAATTGCTTATTCGGAAATTATAGTTACTTTTGCATATAGAAAATTTTTAAGCTATCTGCTACCAGACAATTTTTTGTCCGACGGTTTGATGCAGATTTTGTCTACAGATTACAAAATTGCAGTTTCTTTTCTGATATTAGTGATTGTATTAATAATTAAACCAACAGGAATTTATAAAGGCAAATTGATTTAGAAAAATGAAAAATATAAAGGAAAGAATTTGGCTAACATATACAGCTATGACTTGTTTACTTTTATTTGTAGCTTTTTTCCAAAGTTGGAACGTAGCACTGTCTATTTTAAATCTATGTATAATATCAGCTATTATGTCTCTCGGCATTAATATACAATGGGGTAATAGTGGTATAGTAAACTTTGGAGCAATGGGTTTTACAGCTCTTGGGGGATTGTGTGCTGTAATTATATCAATGCCATTAACAAAAGGTGCATGGGAAATTGGTGGATTTAAAATTATTTTAGCAATAATTATTTTTTTAATTTTTATTTTTTTAGCTAATCGAACTTGGAAATTTTATAAAAATTCACCCAAAAAAAAAATATGTTTTGGTCTACTTATTTTTTTAATTGGATTTTTAATTTTAAGAATTATTGCTGACCCAGTGATTCATGCTATAGAATCATACGAACCTGCCAAAACTGGCTACTTAGGAGGAATGAACTTACCAGTAATTATTTCTTGGCCAATTGCAGGTTGTCTGGCGGCTTTAATAGCTTTGCTCATTGGGAAAATAGCTTTAGGGCTAAGATCAGATTATTTGGCAATTGCAACACTTGGCATCTCTGAAATTATTATTTATTTCATTAAAAATGAAGATTGGTTATCAAGAGGGGTAAAAAATGTAAATGGATTACCAAGGCCGGTGCCTTATGAAATTGAACTTCAAAATTCAGCTTGGTTAATTAATTTATCAGAAAAATTTGACTTTTCCTTAGTTGTTATGTCCTCTATAACAGTAAAATTGTCATACTCGATACTGTTTCTGCTGGTATTAATAATAATTTTCATTTTTTTAGAAACCATCTCCAAATCTCCTTGGGGTAGGATGATGAGAGCGATTAGAGATAACGAGGTTTCAGCTGGCGCTATGGGTAAAGACGTTAAAAAAAGACATTTACAAGTTTTTATTATTGGTTCAGCCATTGTAGGCATTGCTGGGGCAATGATGACTACACTTGATGGACAATTTACGCCTGCTTCTTATCAACCTATAAGATACACCTTTTTGATTTGGATCATGGTTATTGTTGGCGGATCGGGAAATAATTATGGTGCGGTTCTTGGAGGGTTCATTGTTTGGTTTTTGTGGGTGGAATCAGAACCTTTAGGACTTTGGTTAATTGAATTGTTAACATCATATCTAGAAGATAGTAGTGAATTAAAAAATAGATTGTTAGATAGTGCGGCTCATATGAGATTAATCATGATGGGCCTTATTCTATTAATTACTCTTCGTTTTGCTCCAAAAGGAATTATTGAAGAGCAGAAAAGAATATGAAATTTTATTTCACTACACTTGTAACTACTTTATATTTTTTGAACTTTGTCACATCTCATGCTGAGGAAAGAAAAATATATTTAGAAAAAAATAAATATATAATCTTGAATGGAAATTTTGTTCAGGGAGGTATAATTTTTGGAAAATCGATTCCAGACACTTCAATAAAATTTATAAATAGATCTATTTATCAAGACAAACAAAATAGATTTATAATTGGATTCGGAAGAGACTTTCCTAAAATTGCATTGGTTGAAATTCAATACAAAAAAACATTTATTACAAAAAATATAAATATAAAAAAACAAAAATATAAAGTTCAAAGAATTGAAGGCTTGCCAAAAAAAATGGTTACCCCACCTGAAAGTGTATATAAAAGAATTATTCGAGAAAATAAAGACATAGCAAAGGTTAGGTCTTTAAATACGAAAATTGACTATATTTTCCAAGATTTCATTTGGCCAATAAAAGGTATAATCTCAGGGGTTTTTGGAAGTCAGAGAATTTTAAATGGTAAACCAAGACGTCCTCATTATGGAATTGATATAGCAGCTAAAGAAGGTTCCAAAATTGTTGCTCCTACAGATAGTATTGTAAGAATGGCTGAAAAAGATTTATATTTCACTGGAGGAACTATTATGCTTGATCATGGTCATGGCGTAACATCAGTATATTCTCATTTGTCAAAAATATTAGTTTTAAAAAATGAAAAAATAAAAAAAGGTGTTGTCATTGGTCTTGTTGGTTCAACAGGTCGATCAACCGGTCCTCATCTAGATTGGAGAATAAATTGGTTTGATCAGCGATTAGACCCATCTTTGTTTGTCCAATCAATCAAATGAAAAAGATCTTGAAATACTTGACATATATATGTTTGAGATATAATAAGTAATCTTCACTAAACAAGAAAATTAGGTTATTTATGTACGCTATTTTAAAGACTGGTGGCAAACAATACAAGGTTGAAAAAGATAGTAAACTTTTAGTTGAGAAGATAGCTGGTAAAACTGGTGACGAAGTTGTGCTTAATGAAGTATTAATGGTTGGTGATGGTAAAAAGTTAAACTTAGGTACACCAAACATTCAAGATGCGGCAGTTCTAGCTGAAGTTGTTAGACAAACTAGAGGACCTAAAATTACCATTATTTATAAAAGAAGAAGAAAAAATAGTAGAAGAAAACAAGGTCACAAGCAAGATCTCACATTGTTAAAGGTATTAAAAATTTTAGAAACAGGCGGTTCAAAAATTTTACCCAAAAAATCGACGGATATTAAATTAGATAAAAAAGTTGTAAATAAAACAAAAATTTCTGCTTCAAAAACAGAATTAAGTAAGGATAAAAAAATCCAACCTAATGATAAAGACACTAAAACTAAAAATGATTCGACTTCAAAACCTAAAGTTGCTAATAAAAAAAAAGTTTGAAAAGCTATAATTGATAGTTAAAGGGGAACAATATGGCACATAAAAAAGCTGGTGGAAGTTCTAGAAATGGCAGAGATACCGCAGGACGAAGATTAGGTGTGAAAAAATTTGGTAGTGAAGTTGTAATCCCTGGTAATATAATTGTTAGGCAAAGAGGTACAAAATTTCATCCTGGTGAAAATGTCGGGATTGGTAAAGACCATACACTATTTTCTTTGATAAATGGTAAAGTTGTTTTCAAACAAAAAAAAGATAAAAAAGTTTTTGTATCTGTTGAACCTTTACAGAAAGCCGCAGAATAAAATTCCTGTAAAATTATTAAATTGATCTAATTTAATTTTAATGCGGCCTGATAAGGTAACCGTTATAATGAAATTTCTTGATGAAGCAAAAATTTATGTCTCAAGTGGTAAGGGTGGTCCTGGATGCGTGTCATTTAGGAGAGAAGCTAATGTTCCCAAAGGTGGGCCTGACGGTGGTGATGGCGGTAATGGTGGAAATGTTATAATTGAATCAATAGATAGTTTAAATACCTTAATTGACTTTAGATACAAACAGCATTTTAAAGCAAGACCTGGTCAAAATGGAATGGGTAAAAATCGTAATGGTGCTAATGGAAGTGACATAATTTTAAAAGTACCAATTGGTACCCAAATTTTAGACGAATCTAAAACAATTGTTCTAGAAGATATGACCAATAAGGAGAAAAAAGTCGTTCTGGCTTATGGAGGTAGAGGTGGTAAAGGAAATACCTTTTTTAAAAGCTCAAAAAATCAATCTCCTAGACAATTTCAGCCTGGAGAAGAACAGGAAGTTAAAATAATTTGGCTAAGATTAAAACTGATTGCTGACGTTGGGCTTGTTGGCTTACCTAATTCAGGCAAAAGTACATTTTTGTCATCAGTAACAAAATCAAAACCAAAAATTGCTGATTATCCTTTTACAACAATTCAGCCTAATCTTGGAGTTGCAAGTGTTGACAGAGAAGAGTTTGTTATTGCTGACATACCAGGTTTAATAAAGAATGCTCACAAAGGTAAAGGTTTAGGACATAGATTTCTTGGACATATAGAAAGATGTAAAATACTCTTACACTTAATTGATATTTCTACAAAATCGATAGAAAGTGATTTTAAAACAATTATAGATGAACTAAAACAATATAACATTTCGTTATTAGCAAAAAAG
>CACAMV010000023.1 GCA_902533695.1 uncultured SAR116 cluster alpha proteobacterium | reverse complement strand
TTTGAGAAATTAAATAAAGATTTGAAGGAAATTAAAAAGTTTATAAATGAAACAGAAATTCATTTAAATGAAATAAAAAATTTAGTTAAATAAAGAGATGTCTGAAGAAACGATTATAAAGGTTGAGATTAATAATAAAATTTATCCTATATCTTGTTTGCAAGGTGAAGAGGAAAGAGTAAGGGAATCAGCAAAATTAGTTTCAGAAACAATAGATAGCCTAAGTAGTCAAAATATAAACTCAGCTAGTGATAATAGACTTCTTGTAATGGCAAGTCTAATTTTGGCAGACAAAATAAAAAAAGATTATGAAAATTCTTCTTCGATGCAAAAAACTAAACAAAACGACAGTGATGTTCAAAGTATAGTAGATTGGATCGAAAAATCTACATTGAGATTAAATAAACTTGCAAGTTTAATTGATGAAAGTTAACATATTGTCGGAGGCTGGAATTATCGTCAGGATTTTTAATACCTGGGGCCATAAATATTCTTTAGGGAACTGCCTCTGTTCTGATTTTGGTCAGATTAAGTGGTGCCCACCTGTTATAACAGGCGTCAGAGGATAATATATCCAACGTTTTTTTGGCTTCCAATTCAATATGAAAATAAAACAAAATCTAAGAAAAAAATTTGCATTAACTAGGAATGATATTGCATACAAATCAGGAATAGATTGTATAAATGTTGAAGACTTTTCTAATCTGATTAACGTATTAAAGAAACATAATTTTGGATTGAAAAACATTGCTATTTATTATCCAATTAATAATGAAATCTCTCCGTTAAAATTAATACAAATCAGTAAAAAAAATGAATTTGATCTTTGTTTACCTTCTATTTGTAGTAAAAAACGTATTTTAACCTTCAGAAAATGGGACGGTAAAGAAAATTTAAAATTGTCTTTTTTAAAAACATTTGAACCTTCATTATCAAGTGAGATAATTGAACCTGATATAATGTTTGTACCATTATTAGCTTATGATAAAGAACTAAATAGACTAGGTTATGGAGGAGGATATTATGACAGTACTATTTTTCACTTAAGAAAAAAAAATGACAGAAAAATTTCTTTTCTAGCTATTGGAATAGGATATGATAAGCAGTTTATAAATAATTTACCAACTGAAAAACATGATCAGAAAATGGATATTATATTTACAGAAAAAAAAATAATTTTTAAAAAGGGATTTTTCACATAATGAATGTTTTGTTTATAGGCGATATAGTAGGAAGAAAATCTAGAAATTTTGCATTTGAAAAAATAAATAATTTTAAAAAAAATAAAGATGCCGATGTTATAGTTGTCAATGTGGAAAATTCAGCAGGTGGATTTGGAATAACTCCAGAGATTTGTAATGATTTCTTAAATGCTGGTGCAGATGTCTTAACTACTGGTAATCATGTTTGGGATAAAAAAGAAATTATACCTTATATAAACAAATCAAATAGGGTTCTAAGACCTTTAAACATGATAGAGGGTACACCAGGAAAAGGACTAACTATTGTTGAAACAGATCATGGTTTAATTGGAGTAGCAAACATTATGACAAATTTATTTATGCCTCCTACTAATCCTGTATTTGAATGTTTACAAAACATTATCGAAACATTTAGTGTAAAAAATAACTTAATTTTGTCACTTATTGACGTTCATGGTGAAGCCACTTCAGAAAAGGTTGCAATTGGTTTTTATCTTGACGGTCACGTTACTGCAGTTCTTGGAACACATACACACATCCCAACAGCAGATTGGAGAGTCTTAGAAAAAGGTACTGCATATATTACCGATGTAGGTATGAGTGGCGATTATGACTCTGTGATTGGTATGCAAAAACAATCTGCCATTCCAAGATTCTTAAATTTAAATAAAAAAAAATTAAGGCTAGAGGTTTCTCTAGGAGAACCAACTTTATGTGGTGTTTTAATTAAGACAAAAAAAGATGGTTTAGCAAAATCTATTCGCCCAATAAGAATTGGTGGTTGTTTAAATGAAATTTAGTAAATATTAATTAAAATGGCTGGTCACTCAAAATTTAAAAATATAATGCATCGTAAGGGTGCCCAAGATGCTCGAAGGGCAAAAAGATTTGCTAGACTTATAAAAGAATTACAAGTAGCTGCAAGATCTAGTTTAGATATCAATAATAACCCAAGGCTAAGAACAGCTTTATCAGCATGCAAATCAGCTAATATGCCAAAAGAAAATATAGATAGGGTGCTCAAGAAAGCAAGCTCTGGTGAGCAAGATAACATAGAAGAAGTTCGTTATGAAGGTTTTGGGCCAGGAGGAGTTGGAATTATTGTAGAAGCAGTAACTGATAATAGAAATAGGACCGCCTCAGAAGTTAGGTCTTCATTTGCAAAATTCTCTGGGAATTTAGGGGAAACAGGATCAGTATCATATTTGTTTAAAAATATTGGTCAAATTTCATATAGTCTTAAAACTATATCTGAAGATGAAATTTTGGATTTTTCAGTGGAGTTAGGAGCAATAGATATAAATTTTGAAAATAATAATGCAGAAATATCTACAAACTTGGAAGATTTTAATCAAATAAGAGAAAATATGGAAGGGAAATTGGGTTCGCCAGAACATGCTGAAATAATTTGGGTTGCAGATAACTTGATAACTGCTGATGAAGAAAAGTGTCTTGTAATATTAAAATTATTAGAAACATTAGATAATTGTGATGATGTTCAAAGTGTATTTAGTAATTTGTATATAAATGATAAAATTATTGAGAAATTTAATTATTAAAGGATAAGAAAATTGAAAGTTCTAGGAATTGACCCTGGTTTAAGAAATACTGGTTGGGGAGTTGTAAATTTTGAAAATAGTTTAATATATCATGTGGATAATGGCGTAATTAGACCTAAGGTTAAAGATGAAGATGGGACCAGGTTATTGTATATTTTTGATCATTTAGAAAAAATAATGAATTTTTATAAACCAAACTTAATAGGAGTGGAAAAAACATTTATTGGTGAAGGAAATGTTTCAAGTCTAAAACTTGGAATGGCACGAGGAGTTTGCACCTTAGTTGCAGCCAAATCTAATATTACAATTAGGGAAATTCCTCCTAAATTAATTAAAAAAACTGTGACTGGATATGGAAACGCAAATAAACATCAAATTGTTGAAATGATAAAAAAAATTTTAGGAATCACTCCAAAAAACTTTGATAGTGCTGATGCATTAGCCATAGCTGTTACTGCAAAAAATTTTTTTAGTTTTGAAAAAAAATTTAATGATTATGGAAATCAAAGTAATTTAAATAAAGCCATTCAAAAAGCTTTATTAAAAAGAAAAATTGGGGTGTTAAAAAAATGATA
The DNA here is from genome assembly GCA_902533695.1 of uncultured SAR116 cluster alpha proteobacterium. GTDB lineage: Bacteria > Pseudomonadota > Alphaproteobacteria > Puniceispirillales > Marisalimonadaceae > AG-426-I14. Next base: position 13,953 of record CACAMV010000023.1, on the reverse strand, counting down.
GCATCAATATCTGGTTTACTAAAAAATAAATTAGATTCTTCTATAGTTGTTGAAGTTAATGGCATTGGATATCATCTACACGTATCTAATTTAACAATTTCAAAATTAAATGAAATAGGTTCTGAAATATCATTATTTACTGAATTGCAAATTAAAGATGATAAAATTTTGATGTATGGTTTTTTAAAACAGTCAGAATTAAATATGTTTAGGCTACTTCAGTCTGTTCAAGGAATAGGCCCTAAAGCTTCTTTATCTATTTTATCAGCGGTCACAATTGAAGAAATTATTTTGGGTATTTCTTCATCTGATAAAAATATTTTTAAAAAAGCTGAGGGTATAGGATTAAAAGTTGCAACGCGAATAGTTTCTGAGTTACAGGATAAAATAACTTCATTCGGTTTTAATAATCAAAATTACAATAAATTTGAGAATGAAGTTAAAAATAATAATTTTAGTGATGTTGAAGATAAAAAAATAATTGAGAATTCTATTTCAGCAATTGTTAATTTAGGTTATTCAAGAAGCGATGCATTCAAGGCAGTTTTGGAAGCTAAGCAAGAATTAATTGAAAATGAAAAAATAAATAAAATAAATTTGCAAAACATAATACCATTAGCTTTAAAACGTTTATCAGGTTGAAAAATTGACAGAAATTAATGAAAAAGATCAAAATCAGGAATTAGAATCTAAAGCGTCAAATAATTCATTTGATTTGGCTTTAAGGCCAAAAATTTTAAAAAATTTTGTAGGTCAACCGCAAGTTCAAAAAAATTTATCAACATTTATAAAAGCAGCATCTTTTAGAGGCGAACCCATGGATCATGTCCTTTTACATGGCCCTCCCGGTTTAGGTAAAACTACTTTAGCACATATAATATCTAATGAGCTTAATTCAGGCATAAGATCAACATCCGGTCCAATAATTAATAAAACCGGTGATTTAGCTGCCATTTTAACAAATTTGCAACCAAGAGATATATTATTTGTGGATGAAATCCACAGATTATCAAATAATATAGAAGAATATCTTTATTCAGCTATGGAAGATTTTCAGATAGATTTGATAATCGGGGAGGGACCAGGGGCTCAATCAATTAGAATAGATGTCCCCCCTTTTACACTTGTTGGAGCCACCACAAGAGCAGGATTGCTGACCACACCACTTCGTGATAGATTTGGTATTCAAATTAGAATGGAATTTTATGATTTAATGGATTTGAAAAAAATTCTTCTGCAATCATCAAAAAAGTTAAATATAAATTTAACTGAAGAAGGCGCTTTGGAAATTGCTAAAAGATCAAGAGGCACCCCAAGGATAGCTGGAAGGCTTTTAAGAAGGATTAGAGATATATCATCTGTAAAGAAAATAAAAGAAATTAATTTGGTTTGTGTAAAAGAATCTTTATATCAATTAGATATTGATCAATTTGGATTGGATGCTTTGGATAGAAAATATTTGAGAACTATTATAGAAAAGTTTAATGGTGGTCCTGTAGGGTTGGATACAATTGCTGCTTTACTTTCTGAACAAAAAGACATGATTGAGGATGTTATAGAACCTTATTTGTTGCAGCAAGGGCTTATACAAAGAACCAAAAGAGGAAGACTAATTAATAAGTCAGGCTGGGAGCATTTAGGATTAGAAGCCCCAAAAGATAACCCAAATCAATTTGATTTTTTACCTGATTATTGACTTATCATTTTATGCAATCAAATCACATAGAAAATATTTCCACAAAATTATTAAAAAATACCGATGGGATTGTTGAGGATAAATGTCATTATTTTGTTCAAAGAGTTTTTATTGAAGATACTGATACTGGAAATATAGTGTATCATGCAAATTATTTAAAATTTTTTGAACGAGCTAGGACTTCTTTATTAAATCTCGTAAACGTTGATCAAAATCATCTACTTGAGAAACTTGGATTAAGATTTGTTTTAAGAGAGTTTTGTCTTAAGTTAAATAAACCATTTTTTTTTAATGAATTTATACTCATCGAAACGCGCCTTAAATATGCCCAAAATGCTTGTATTATGTTAGAACAAACTGCTTGGAAGATTGATGACAATTCCAAAGATAGAAAAAATTATGTTAAAGGTGAATTTAAAATTGTCATGATTGACAGAAAAAATAAAGTTAGAAATATAAAAAAATTTTTAGTTAATTCATTTTTTAAGAATTAAAGATGATTTTTAGCGAAAGGAAAAAATATGACACCTGAAGTTAAAACTGAGATAATTGCTCAAGGTCAGGATTTTTCTATGTTTGGCCTATTTCTTCAAGCTGACCCTATTGTAAAAGGGGTTATGATATTTTTACTTATATTATCTATATGGTGTTGGGCAATAATGATTAATAAATCAATGTCTTTTAGAAATGAAAAAAAATTACAACAAGAATTTGAAGAATTATTTTGGTCTGGCATTGATCTTAAAAACTTATTTAATGAAGTTAAACACAATCACAATGATAGTTTTTCATTAATTTTTGTTACGGGAATGAATGAGCTGTTTAAAAGTCAAAATATTTTGAATGAAAAACAATTAATAAATTTCTCTATACGTCTTCAAAACGTTATTCAAATTGCAATTGGGAGAGAAATCGAAAAGTTTGAAAAAGATATGACCATTCTGGCATCAATAGGTTCAATCGCCCCGTTTATTGGTTTATTTGGAACTGTTTGGGGTATTGTCAATGCTTTTCAATCAATTGCCTTAAGTAATAATACCAGTTTGGCAGTTGTTGCACCTGGCATTGCTGAAGCATTGTTTGCTACTGCTCTTGGCTTAATAGCAGCAATACCAGCTGTAGCAGCTTTTAATAAATTTTCAAATGATTTAGAAAGATTAAGTAATAGATTAAATTATTTTTCTACAGAGTTTTGTTCAATTTTAATTAGAAAAATGGAAAAAAACTAATGGAATTTCAGAGCAATATTTTTTTTAATAAAAACATAAAAAAAAGCAAATTAATGAATCAGATTAATGTAACACCTTTTGTTGATGTAATGTTAGTTTTATTGATAGTATTTATGATCACAGCACCCTTGTTAACGGTAGGAGTGACTGTTGATTTACCTAAAACACATGCTTCACAATTAAGTCAAAAAGGTGATCCTTTAATATTGTCTGTTAAATCAAATGGAAAAATATATATTCAAGATAGAGAAATAGATAAAAACAAACTTATACCCCGTCTTAAGGCCTTATCAAATAATAATATGAAAATTAGAGTTTTTATTAGAGGTGATAAAAAAGTAAATTATGGTTATGTTATAGATGTTCTGTCAAAAGTCCAATCTGCAGGTTTTATTAAGGCAACACTTGTTGCAAAATTAAAACAAAATTGAGATGTATATTTCCACTATATTTTCATTTGTTCTGCATATAATTATTTTTATAATTGCATATCTTGGTTTACCTGAAATAAAAAAAAACATTGCTAAAGAGCAACCAATTGAGGTTTTTTTTGAATTACCTATAAAGTCTAAAACTTTCATAAATCAATCATCAAAAGATATTAAAAAATATCCCAAAAAATCGGAGTTACCCCCCCCTGATCCAAAGCGAAAACCTCGATCAAAGCTAGTAAAAGAAAAAAATGTTAAGAAAATAAAAATTTTAAAAACTAAAAAAGAAATTCAAAATTTTGAAAAATTAACTGTAATACCAAGAAAAAAACCAAAAATAAAAAAAATTAACGATGCTTTACCAAAAAAAATACCTTTGAAAAAAAAACAAACTAATTCTCAAAAAAAAGAAATGGCAAGAGATCTTTTGAAGACTCTCTCTAAAGTTAAAGAAAAAAAAGATATGGCAAAAGGAATTTTAAAAAATTTGGCGAAAGCCAATGAAGAAAATCAAAAAAAGATGAAAGTAGAAAAGATTAAGGAGAAGTTGGTTATTGCGGCGAATATTTCGAATATTAAAAAGAAAAATATTAAATTAGGTTTATCTGAAATAGATATGTTGAGATTGCATGTTCAAAATTGCTGGAATGCCCCATATGGATCTTTGGTACTTGATACACCTATTGATTTGTTGATTAGTACAGAGCCCAATGGTTCAGTGTTAGAAGTAAAAATTGTGGATGAAAAATCTTATTTAAAGAATCCAGTTTATAGAGCAACGGCAGATTCTGCCAGAAGAGCGGTTATTAAGTGTTCACCTCTTCCACTTCCAGAAGAAAAATATGAATCGTGGAAAAAATTTATATTTGCCTTTAAGATGAATAGGGACTAAATAAACTTATTATGTGCCTTATTAAGGTCAAAATAATTTTTTATGAATTTTATTAATTAATTTTTTTTAGCAAACGAATAGATGATGAAGACTAAATTTTTAATTATAATTGTATATATTTTATTTATTTTTCAAAGTAGTTTTGCCCAAAATTTAAAAATTAATATTAACAAAGGACAGATAGAACCACTTCCAATTGCTATAGCAAATTTTACAGATAAAAATGGAAAAATTAATAAAGTTGGAAGATTAATTTCAGATGTAATAACAAATAATCTGGTTAGTTCAGGTCAGTTTAAAACACCAGATGCTGCTGCATTTATTGCACCGCCTTCTAGCCCAGCAATTAGACCTAATTTTTCTGATTGGACACCGTTAGGTATAAAAGCCCTCGTCACTGGTTCTATACATCAAATAGATGAAAGTCAGATAGAGGTCGAATTTAGGCTTTGGGACATTCTTGCTGAAACTGATATGATAGGCCTTAGGTTAACAGTTGACAAAAAATCATGGAGAAGAGTAGCTCATATCATTTCTGATGAAACTTTTCAGAGACTTACAGGAGATAAGGGATATTTTGACACTAGAATAGTTTATATTTCTGAGTCAGGTCCATTAAATAAAAGAAAAAAACGTCTCGCAATAATGGATCAAGATGGAGAAAATCACCAATTTTTAACTGATGGAAATTTTCTTGTTCTAACTCCAAGGTTTTCTCCAAGTACACAAGAAATTACTTATTTGGCTTATTACAATAATGAACCTAGAGTTTATATTTTTAATTTGCAAACTGGAGAGCAAGAGCTCTTAGGATCTTTCCCAGGTATGACATTTGCTCCAAGGTTTTCTCCAGATGGAAGTAAGATAATCATGAGTTATGCTGAAAAAGGTGTTACAGATATATATTTAATGGACATAAAGTCACAAAAGTTAAAAAGATTGACAAATAATCTTTCTATTGACACATCTCCTAGTTTTTCACCTGATGGTAAGAAAGTTACATTTAACTCGGATAGAGGTGGCTCACAAAAAATATATGTAATGGATGAAAAGGGAAGAAATATAAAAAAAATTTCAAATGGGAAAGGCCGTTATGCAACACCCGTATGGTCTCCAAGAGGAGATTTGATAGCGTTTACAAAAATGTTAAGAGGAGAATTTTATATTGGTGTTATGAATCCTGATGGTTCTGGTGAACGTTTGTTAGCTAAGGGTTACTTGGTAGAAGGACCGACTTGGGCTCCTAATGGCAGATTTTTGATGTATTTTAAACAAAGTAGACCAAGCAAAAATAATGTTAGTCCAAAAGTTAATCTTTTTAGAGTAGATGTAACAGGTTTTAGAGAAGTTAAAATTGTAACTCCAGGAGAAGGGTCTGATCCAGCGTGGTCACCTCTAATACCTTAGTTATTTAATTTTAAATTCTTGTATTTTAAAAATATTTAGGTTATTGTGAGCGGATTTTAGGTGTAAATTAAGGCAAATTTTTTATATAAACTTCAAGGAGTATAATATGTTTAACAAGTTTTTTGCAATGATAGGGGTTTTATTACTTCTTGCTTCATGTGAGACAGCTTCCCAAAAAGCTGCAGTTAGTAGTTCGGCATCTTCAACTGGTGCCTCAAAGACGGACAGTGTTAAAAAGGCTAAAAAGTCATCTGCTTCAGCTTCAGGTTCATCTAGTCTTTTTGCAAAAGGAAAAGAGTCTGCTTCTGATAAACTTATTGCTGTTGGTGATAGAGTTTTGTTTGATTATGATTCTTCAGAATTATCTGCTGATGCTAAATTAACTTTAGATAAACAATCTAGGTTTTTAAGAGCTAATTCAGATTTAACTTTTACTATTGAGGGTCATTGCGATGAAAGAGGTACTAGAGAGTATAACTTGGCTTTAGGTGAGCAAAGAGCGACTGCAGTTAGAGATTATTTGGTAATAGAAGGAATTGATGCTGATAGATTAAGAGTAATATCTTACGGGAAAGAAAAACCAGCAGTTATTGGCTCAAATGATATGGCTTGGTCAAAAAATAGAAGAGCAGTTACATCAATAGATTAATTATAATTGTATAATATTAATTTGCCTTAATTTTGCTATTTTTGTGCTTACTATACGATTGTAAGTAAGATGATAAGTTTAAAAAAATATATTTTTGTATTTGGTTTTATTTTTGCTGTCAGTAATTCCATAGCTGAAACTAGCTCGAATGAAAGTCTGAAAGAGTTGGTGAAAACTCAACGGGATAAGTTAATTTCAGTTGAAAATTCTTTAAAGAAACTTACTGGACAGATTGAAAGTCAGAAGAGCGATTTTTCCTTGGCACAAATGGATAAATTAAATAGCAGAATTAATAATTTTATTGATTCAATAAAAATTTTAGAGTCTAAATTACAAACATTGACAGAATTCTCGTATAGATTAGAGTTCCAAATTAAAAGGCTTGAAACTCATTTCAATTTATCTTCATCATTTTCAGATAAAAAGCTTGAGATACCAAGTCCATCAAAACTTGATAAAAATAATAAAAAAAGTGAAGTTAATAAAAATAATTTAAAACCAAGCACATCTGGTGTACTAGGATATATAAATGAAGAAAAAAATGTTAACGAAAAGAAAGTAAAAAATTTAAATCAGTCAAAAAAAGTTAAATCCGGAGAAGAGACAAATAATAATAAATCTGTAAAAAAATCATTGAAATTGAGCCCAGAGGAGGAGTTTAGGATTGCAAAGAATTTTATAGCTAAAAGGGAATATGAAAACGCTGAGAAAGCTTTTAAAGAATTTTTAAATATTCATAATAAGCATAAAAAATCAGCAGATGCACGATATTGGTTGGGAAGGACTTATTACATTCAAAAAAAATATTCGGAGGCAGCATTAGCATTAGCAGAATTCAATAATCTATATCCTGATGACAAAAGATATGAAGAAACAACATTATTAATTGCAGAATCAGCAGTAAAATTTGCACCAAAAGAGCAAATGTGTGGTATATTAACACAAACTCGTGAGTTTATGATTAATCCTTCAAAAAAATTTCAATCCAGAATAACAAAATTAATTAATAAACATAATTGTTCTGATGAATGAATCAGGAATTCAATAAAAAGCTCACTGAAATTTTAACTGAAAATAATTTACCACCTAAATTTGTTTTAGGACTTTCAGGTGGCCCAGATTCTATATCAATGCTGCATTTGATGAGAGATTTTATAAAAATCAATTCTGGTTCAAAATTAATACCTATAATTGTTGATCATGGAATAAGAAAAAACTCAAAATATGAGGCAATTCAAGTTAAACAAATTTCTGAAAAGTTGGGTTTTAATGCTTTTATAAAAACAATTAATGAAACACCTCCAAAATCTAATTTACAAAATTGGGCACGTCAAAGTAGAAGAACAATCTTAGTAAATGAAGCTTTAAAAAATGATTGTGTATTACTTTTGGCACATCATTTTGATGATCAAATCGAAACATTGTTTATGAGATTAATCAAAGGTTCAGGGTTCTTAGGTTTGATTGGCATGAGATATATTAAAAATTGGAACGGGATAATTATCATTAGGCCTTTTATAAATTTAAGAAAACAAAAATTATTAAATTTTTTAAATAAAAATAAATTTAATTATATGACTGACCCTTCTAATAATGATTTGAAGTTTGAGAGAGTCCAAACTAGGGAATTATTAATTAAAATGGAAGAAGATATATCTTTTCCAATTTCAAAATATTTAAATAAATTGTCAATTTTAAGCCATAAGATTTTAACACTATTAGATGATAGATTAATGTTTTGGTTGATAGATAATGTTAAATTTTATAAACACGGTTCTATTTCTGCAAATTTTGATGAGTTTTATAAAATTTATAAAATTAGTCCAAACTTATGTAATTTAATTTTTGGCAAATTAATTCAGAAGGTTGGAGGTAATAATTTTCCTCCAAAAAAAAATAAAATATTTGAAAAATTAAATTTATTTTTTTTTAGGAAAATTCAAAAGTTTACGTTAGGTAACGTCATTATTTTTCTAAAATTTAACAAAATTGTTTTAATAAGAGAAATTAGAAATTTGTTAATTAATCATTATGTAAGTAGTAGATTTCCTCTTGTTTTCGATCAGAGATTTGTAATTTACAGCAAATATGATGGTAATGTTTTGAGTTCTAGTAATTTTAAAACACAAATTATTAATTTAAATAATTCAAATTTATTTTCTTCTAATTCAAATTATATTAATAAAACTTTGCCAATTTTAAAAACACTTGAAGGTAGAGTGATTAGACCCTATTTAAGTACTATCGATAAAAAAGAAATATACAAACAAATGACATTAAATCATGATTTTAATCTTTTTTTTATTAGGGATTTAGGTTTAAGATAGATAAATATGGGTAACTTTACTAAGAATATAGCAGTTTGGATCATTATATCTTTAATTTTAATAGCTATTTTTAATCTTTTTCAAGATAGCTCAGAAAGACAAAGTGGTAATGTAATATCTTACTCAGATTTTTTAGAAAGAGTTGAATCAGGTGAAATAAAAGAAGTTGTCATTGATAGAGATAAAATTAGTGGTTCAACAAGTGATGGTAGACCGTTTTACTCTTATGTTCCTGAAGAAACAGAATTAGCAAATCAACTTACAGCAAAAGGAATTAAGGTATACTCAGAACCGCCAGAAAGTGGAATGCCAGGTTTTTTGTCGGTCTTAATATCATGGTTTCCTATGCTCTTATTTATAGGTGTATGGATATTCTTCATGCGTCAGATGCAAGGCGGTGCAAGAGGAGCTATGGGATTTGGAAAATCTAAAGCAAAATTACTTACCGAACATCGTGACAAAATTACGTTTAAGGATGTTGCGGGCATAGATGAAGCAAAATCAGAATTAGAAGAGATTGTTGAGTTTTTAAAAGATCCTATGAAATATCAAAGATTAGGTGGAAAAATTCCAAAAGGCGTTCTTCTAGTTGGACCACCAGGAACAGGGAAAACTTTACTAGCTAAGGCAATAGCTGGTGAAGCAGGTGTTCCTTTTTTTACTATTTCAGGCTCAGATTTTGTAGAAATGTTTGTCGGCGTTGGTGCGTCTAGGGTTAGAGATATGTTTGAACAAGGTAAAAAAAATTCACCTTGTATTATATTTATAGATGAAATTGATGCTATGGGTAGACATAGAGGTGCAGGTTTAGGCGGAGGCAATGATGAAAGAGAACAAACTCTAAACCAACTTTTAGTCGAAATGGATGGTTTTGGAACGAACGAAGGTGTAATTCTTATTGCAGCTACAAATAGACCAGATGTTTTGGATCCGGCTCTTTTAAGACCAGGTAGGTTTGATAGACAAGTGGTGGTTCCAAACCCAGACATGTTGGGAAGAGAAAAAATTTTAAAAGTACATATGAAAAAAGTACCTTTAGCTGATGATGTTGATCCAAGAACTATAGCTAGAGGAACCCCAGGATTCTCAGGCGCAGATTTAGCAAATTTAGTTAATGAAGCTGCTCTTTTGTCAGCAAGAAAGGGGAAAAAACAAGTTGGAATGTTTGAATTTGAAGAATCAAAGGATAAGGTAATGATGGGTTCTGAAAGAAGATCCATGGTTATGACGCAGGATGAAAGAAAGCTCACTGCTTATCATGAAGCGGGTCATGCGGTAGTAGCCTTAAATTCCCCTGAAAGTGATCCAATACATAAAGCTACTATTATTCCCCGAGGTAGAGCTCTAGGGATGGTTATGAGATTGCCAGAAGGTGATAGGGTTTCAATGCCAATGAACAAATTATATGCTGATTTAAGAGTTGCTTGTGGAGGAAGAATTGCAGAAGAAATGATCTTTGGATCAGAAAAAATTACAACAGGTGCAAGTTCTGATATCAGAATGGTATCTGATATATCAAGAAGAATGGTCACTGAATGGGGAATGTCAGAAAAATTAGGTTTTTTAGCTTATGATCCAAACGAACAAGAAGTTTTTCTTGGAAGATCTGTATCCCAACAAAAAAATTTGTCAGATAAGACTGCTTCGATAGTCGATGAAGAAATTAGAAGAATTTCTGATGGTGTATATAATGAAGCAAAAAAAATATTAAGCAAAAACTTTAACCAACTTAAACTCGTAGCTGAAGCCTTGTTAGAGTTTGAAACTTTAACTGGCTCAGAAATAAAGACTATTTGTGATGGTAAAAAAATAAAAAAAACAAAAGAAAATAAAAATAATGTATCAACACCTAAGGTCAAAAAAGCACAAAAAAGAGCTGGAATTCCAATTAGTTCTTCTAAAAGTACTGTAGTTACTAATGATAAAGTATGAATAATATTTTTGTTTAGATGATTTTATTTTGTACAAATTAATAAAAGTTGATAATCTATTCTTTCCATTATCTTCAAGGACAAATAAAACCTACGTTTGTCCAATTTTGGGTTTAAAATCAGACTTTGATGAGTGTTTAAAAATTGGAAATAACTGGAAATATTTTCAAAAACTTAAAGTTATACAAATTATCTCAGGTGTATATTATCAGAGTATTTTTGATTACAAAGATTTTTTACTATTATCAAAGAAAAATTCAAAAAAATGTGAAAGATTTTCAAGAAATTTAATAAATAATCTTATAAGAAAAAGGGAAATAAATAGAAATTTGGATTTATCAAAATGTAATATAATGGGTGTAATAAATTTAGATGAAAATAGTTTTTATAAACCCAGTGTTATAAAAAGTGTCAAAAAATTCAAGGAAATAATTAATAGTATGCAGTTGCATAATGTTGAGATAATTGATATTGGAGGAGAGAGTTCAAAACCTGGCGCAAAGAAAATTTCACAAGAAAATGAAATTTCAATAATTAAATATTTTTTGGATGAACTAAATTCTCTTCAATTTAAATCTGAAATTTCTTTGGATACAAGAAATTATTATACTATGAAAGAAGGGATTAAAAAAGGTATATCTATTATTAATGATATTTCTGGATTTTCAGATAAAAGATCAATTGATCTTATTAAACAATATAATAAAATTGCAGTGATAATGCATATGCAAGGGATTCCCGAAACAATGCAAATTAACCCAAAATATAGTTTTCCTCCGACCGATATTTATAATTATTTTGAAAATAAAATAAATAAAATGACTAAGTTCGGTATAAATTTATCCCAAATAATCATTGATCCTGGATTTGGTTTTGGAAAAACATTAGAAGATAATTTGTCTTTAATAAAGTTTTTGCCAATGTTTCACTCTTTAGGTGTTCCGATTCTTGTTGGTTTAAGCAGAAAATCATTAATAAAAGAAATATCAAAAAAAATGATTAATAAGAAAACATTCATTAAATTGGATTTAAGTCCTGAAAATAGGGTGGCTGGCTCTCTTGCTTTGGCCATGAAAGCTTATGAAAGTGGAGTACAATTCATAAGGACTCATGATATATATGAAACTAAGCAAGCTATTTTTTGTGCGGAAGCAGTTGATATGACTTGTTCATAGGTTTAATCTTAATTTTTTTTATAAGAGTTTTGTATTATGGATAAAAAAAATAAATACATGAATAATGTAGAAAAATTATTTGGTACTGATGGAATTAGAGGAAGAGTAAATGGAGAGAAAATAAATGCTCTCATGGCGGTAAATATTGCTATGGCTGCTGGTGAATATTTTTATGGAAGAGCTGGTACAAAAAGACCTAGGGTTTTAATTGGAAAAGATACAAGATTATCAGGTTATATGCTTGAACCTGCGTTAGTTGCTGGATTTACCTCTTTAGGGATAGACTCAATTACTACGGGTCCACTTCCAACACCTGGTATTGCACATCTTACAAATGTTTTAAGGTGTGATTTGGGGGTCATGATTTCTGCTTCACACAATCCATTCCAGGACAATGGGATCAAACTATTTAATGCAGAAGGCTACAAGTTAAGTGATGAGGTAGAAAGTCAGATTCAACTTTTACTTCAAAAAGATCGAATTCTAGCTCAACCTGAACAACTTGGTAGAGCAAGAAGGATGGAAGACGCAATAGGAAGGTATATTGAATTTATAAAGTTGATATTAAATAAAAAGGAAGATCTTTCTGGACTTAAAGTAGTTTTGGATTGTGCAAATGGTGCAGGATATAAAGTTGGACCAGAATCATTGTTTGAATTAGGAGCTGACGTGCAATCAGTCTCAATATCACCTGATGGGACAAATATTAACAAAATGTGTGGTGCAATTTATCCTGAAAAAATGGCTAAATTAACCAAAGAAAGTGGTTCTTCAATAGGTGTTGCCCTGGATGGTGATGCAGATAGAGTTATTTTCTCAGATGAGAATGGTGAGTTAGTTCATGGTGATCAAATAATTGGCGTATTAGCTAATGAGATGTTTTTAAAAAGGGAGTTAAGAAAAGAAACAGTTGTTGGTACTGTGATGAGTAATATGTCCCTAGAAGAGTATTTATTTGATAAAGGTATGAAATTAGTAAGAGCAAATGTTGGTGATAGATATATTCTTGATGAGATGTTAAATAATGATTTTAATCTTGGTGGCGAACCATCGGGTCATGTTTTGCTAACTGATCACTCAAAAACAGGTGATGGTCTTCTTACTGCAATTAAAATAATATCATTATTAAAAAGATCAGGAAAAAAAGCTTCTGATTTTTTAAGACCATTTAAAATGAAACCCTATATGATTAAAAATCTTGAAGGTATAAATAAAGATATTTTAAATAATAAAGATGTAAAAAATATGATAGGAAGTATTCAAAATTCACTAATTTCAAAAGCTAGGGTTTTAGTAAGAGCTTCAGGTACGGAACCACTTATAAGAATAATGGTAGAATCTGATGATACTCAATTGATAGAAAAATCTATAAATCAGATTTCTTGCATTTTAAAAAATGAAAATAGGTTTGATGAAGAGTTCTGAAGTTAAAAGAGTATTAATTATCGCTGGGTCAGATTGCTCTGGAGGTGCAGGTATCCAAGCAGATTTGAAAACGTTAACCGCATTTGGTGTTTTTGGTATGACTGCTATTACTGCTTTGACAGTGCAGAATACTTTAGGGGTTCATAAAATAAAAAACTTACCAGTTGATTTTATTAAAAGTCAGATTGATGTTTGTATTTCCGATATAGGGGTTGATGCTATAAAAATTGGTATGGTTCATAAAGCAGAAATTTTTGATACAATATTTGATGCTTTATCAACGCACAATTTGTTAAATAATGATAATGTGAAAATTGTTTTGGATCCGGTCATGTTTGCAAAAGGCGGTAGCGCATTGCTTGAAAAAGAAGCGATAAATGCATTAAAAATTTTTATAAAAAAAGTTAATCCTTTAGTAACGCCAAACATACCTGAGGCTGAGTTATTATCTGGTATTAAGATAAGTAATAAAAAGGATATGATAAAAGCTGGAAAAAAAATTTTAGAAAGTGGCGCAGGTAGTGTTTTAGTTAAAGGAGGTCATTTAAACGATAATAATCTAGTAGATTATATTTTATATGAAGATAAAATTATTGATTTTTTTTCAAAAAAAATTAATTCCAAAAATACACATGGAACAGGATGTACTTTGTCAAGTTCATTGGCTGCCAACCTTGCTAAGTCATACTCTATTGAAGAATCGATGAATCTTGCTCACAATTATGTTAAAAATTGTATTAAATATGCACCAAGTTTAGGAAAAGGTCATGGACCTTTAAATCATTTTTACA
>CACAMV010000022.1 GCA_902533695.1 uncultured SAR116 cluster alpha proteobacterium | reverse complement strand
ATTGCCTGATAAAAAATCAATAGTTTTAATAACATTTTTATTGTAATGATGTTTATCTACATAATTAACACAAGGTGCACTGCATCTTTTAATTTGATATTGAAGGCAAGGTCTTTTTCTGTTTAAAAAAAAAGTATCATTACAATTTCTTAACATGAAAGCTTTTTGAATCGTTTCAACGGTTTTATTAATTGCGATTTTAGAAATAAAAGGACCAAAATATTCACCAATTTTATTTTTACTTCCTCTATGCGCTTCTATTTGTGGGAATTCATGGTTTGTAGAAATATAAATTGAACTAAAACTTTTATCATCTTTCAATAAAATATTAAAAAGTGGTTGAAATTTTTTTATCAAATTTGACTCTAATAGTAGTGCCTCAATTTCATTTGATGTTATCTCAACTTGAATACGTTCCAATCTTTTAATCATATTAGATAGTCTTGTGTTTAATCGATTAGGTTGAGTGTAAAAAGTAATTCTTTTAAAAAGATTTTTTGCTTTACCTATATAAAGCATTTTGTTTCTAACATCTAACATTTTGTAAATGCCAGGTTTTTTAGGAATAGTATTAAGTTCTTGTTTAATTATATCTATTCCCTTTGATAAACTTTTTGTTTCTTGCATATAGACTTTAATTTTCTTTGTAGATTTTTATCTATTTATATATGAAAACAATCCTAGTTCTTTCTTTTGAAGAAACCTAATTTTATCTCTTAATTTAGCGGCTTCTTCAAATTCCAAATTTATTGCGGCTGTTTCCATGTCTTTAGTTAATTTTTGAATATTTTCCTTTATTGATAATGTTTTGAAATCAGCATTTTTTTGATTATGTTTTTTATTATTTTCTTCAATATTTGAGAGAATATCAGTAATTTTATTTTTAATTGTTTTGGGAGAAATATTATTGTTTTTATTATATAGAATTTGTTTTTTTCTTCTTCTTTCTGTCTCATCAATAGCATACTTCATCGAGCCTGTGATCTCGTCTGCGTACAAAATGACTTTACCTTCAATGTTTCTAGCTGCTCTTCCGATAGTTTGGATTAAAGAAGTTTTTGATCTTAGAAAGCCTTCTTTGTCAGCATCTAATACAGCTACCAGAGAACATTCTGGAATATCCAAACCTTCTCGTAATAGATTTATACCAATTAATACATCAAATAAGCCTAATCTTAGATCTCTTATAATTTCAATTCTTTCTAAGGTATCAATGTCTGAGTGCAAATATCTAACTTTTAATCCTGATTCATGCATATATTCTGTTAAAGCTTCTGCCATTTTTTTTGTAAGTGTTGTGACTAAAATTCTATTTCCTTTTTTCATTTCAGATTTTGACTCATAAATTAAATCATCAACTTGATCTTTTGTTGGTCTAACAATAACACATGGATCAACTAAACCTGTGGGTCTTACTAATTGTTCAATATAAACTCCATTTGTTTGATTTAACTCCCATTCTCCTGGAGTTGCTGAAACGTAAATGGTTTGAGGCCTAAAATTCTGCCACTCTTCAAATTTCAAAGGTCTATTATCCAAGCATGAAGGTAATCTAAACCCATATTCTGAGAGAGTTGATTTTCTTCTGTGATCTCCTTTATACATTGCTCCAATTTGACTAACACTAATGTGACTCTCATCTGTAAAAACAAGGGCATTTTGTGGAAGATATTCAAACAACGTAGGTGGAGGCTCGCCTGTTTTTCTTCCAGACAAGTATCTACTATAATTTTCTATTCCAGGGCAAGTTCCAGAAGCTTCAATCATGGCTAAATCAAAATTTGTTCTTTGTTCTAATCTTTGAGCTTCTAATAATTTATTTTCCTCATATAATTGATTTAATCTTTCCTTTAATTCTTCTTTAATTGATTTAATGGCCTGATTTAACGTAGGCTTTGGAGTAACATAATGCGAATTAGCAAAAATTTTAATTTTATTAAGTTTTATTTTTTTTTTCCCAGTTAAAGATTCTATTTCAAAAATCTCTTCAATTTCATCCCCAAAAAATATTATTCTCCAAGCTATATC
The DNA here is from genome assembly GCA_902533695.1 of uncultured SAR116 cluster alpha proteobacterium. GTDB lineage: Bacteria > Pseudomonadota > Alphaproteobacteria > Puniceispirillales > Marisalimonadaceae > AG-426-I14. Next base: position 16,305 of record CACAMV010000022.1, on the reverse strand, counting down.
TTCATAATGAGCAGGAAAAACTTCAACAATGTCACCTCTAACTCTAAATGTACCTCTATGAAATGAAAGGTCATTTCTTTTATACTGTAATTCTGTAAATTTTCTTAACAGATCTTGTCTTGAAATTTTATTTCCAATTTCAATTTCTATTATCATTTTTGAATAAGTTTCTACTGAACCAATCCCATAAATACATGAAACAGACGCAACAATAATTACATCATGTCTTTCTAACAAAGATCTTGTGGCTGAATGTCTCATTCTATCAATTTGTTCATTAATGCTGGCTTCTTTTTCAATATATGTATCTGACCTTGGAACATATGCCTCAGGTTGATAATAATCATAATAAGAAACAAAATATTCAACAGCGTTTTCAGGGAAAAACTCTTTCATCTCTCCATAAAGTTGGGCTGCTAAAGTTTTGTTTGGAGCCATAATTAAGGCCGGTCTATTAAGTCGATTTATTACATGCGCCATAGTAAAAGTCTTACCTGAACCAGTTACCCCCAACAAAACTTGATCTTTTTCATGTTTCAAGATCCCTTTAGTTAGTTCATTTATTGCTTTTGGCTGATCTCCAGAAGGTTTAAATTTTGAGCTTAATTTAAAACTTGATTTCATAGTTATTGTATTTTCTCATTATAATTATATATTTAATTGATTTAAGTTTAACATTTTTAAGGTCAAGTTTATTTTAAAAATTTATTTTAAAAAAATATAGCCTAGATTTGTTTATTTGTTTATTTTATTTCTTGGAGCTTTAAATGGAATTAATTTCAGAAAATTTAAAAAAGATTAAACCATCACCGACTATGGTTATAACTGCTAAGGCCAGGGAATTAAAACTAAAAGGTGAAAATGTCATAAGCTTGTCATCTGGTGAACCTGATTTTGATACTCCTGATCATATTAAAGAGGCTGCTATAAAAGCTATTAAAGATGGTCATACAAAATATACAAATGTTGAAGGTATTCCCGAGTTAAAAGAAGCAATTATAAATAAATTTAAAAATGACAACCATATTGAATTTGATAAGGATGAAGTAATAGTTAGTGTTGGAGGAAAACAAATTCTATTTAATTCCTTATTTGCTACTTTAAATCCTACTGATGAGGTTATTATACCAACCCCTTATTGGGTTTCGTATCCAGACATGACATTATTAGCTGGTGGAATTCCAAAGTTTTTAGATTGTAAAATCGAAAATGATTTTAAAATTAATCCTAATGATTTGGATAAAATTATTTCCCAAAATACTAAATGGTTAATTATAAATAGTCCATCAAATCCATCTGGTTCATGTTATACAAAACAAGAATTAGAGGCTATAGCAAATGTTCTCAGAATTCATCAACAAGTTAATGTAATTACTGATGATATTTATGAATATTTGTTATATGATGAGTTTACCTTTTACACCTTGGCTGAAATTGCTCCTGATTTGAAGGAAAGAATATTGACAGTTAATGGTGTGTCAAAAAGTTATTGTATGACTGGGTGGAGAATTGGTTATGCTGCTGGTAGAAAAGATCTTGTAAAAGCAATGATTAAAATTCAAGGTCAGTCAACGTCAAATCCTTCATCAATTTCTCAATACGCAGCTTTAGCTGGTATAGAGGGTAGTAGGGATTTTTTGTTACCATGTTTAGAGGCTTTTGATAAGAGAAGAAAGTTAGTTGTAAACGAATTAAATTCGATTGACGGTATAAAATGTATGATGCCTAAAGGAGCATTCTATGCTTATCCAAATGTAAAAGGCATCTTAGGTAGAAAAACTGATAAAGGACAGGTTTTATCAAATGACACCGAAGTAACTGAATGGTTACTTGAAAATGCCAAAGTCGCCGCAGTTCCAGGAGTGGCTTTTGGTCTAGAACCTTTTTTTCGTGTTTCATATGCAACTAATTTTGAGATTTTGGAAGAAGCATTAAATAACATTAAAACTTGTGTCGAAAAACTTTCATAAATGGTTTTTTTAAAAAAGAAAAAAAGTTGGTGCATTTCAGAAAATGAGGTAACAGATGAGTGTTCATTTCATAATCGAAGAAAATTTTTAAAAACCTTATCTTACCTTTCAATTTTACCTGTAACTTTATCCTTTTCAAAGGATGTTTTATCAAGCCAAAACTATAATTATTCTTCAAAAATAAACAAAAAATATGTTTTGGATAGAGAAATAACTGATGAAAAATTAGCTACCACTTATACTAATTTTTATGAATTTGGTTCAAGTAAAAATATTTGGAGAAGAGCTTCAAAATTAAAGATAGACCCTTGGGATATAACCATTAATGGTTTAGTTGATAAGCCAATAAAATTAGACATAAAAAAATTAAAAAAATTGTTAGGTTATGAAGAAAGAATTTATAGATTTAGATGTGTAGAAGCATGGTCGATGACTGTTCCTTGGCTAGGGTTTCCATTTGAAAAAATTATTAATTTAGTACAGCCAACTAAAGATGCTAAATTTGTAAAATTTGAAACTTTCTATGATCCTAATGTAGCACCTGGTCAAAAACAAAATTGGTACCCATGGCCTTATGAAGAAGGAATAACTATTGATGAAGCTAAAAATGATCTTACTTTTTTGGCCACTGGAATGTATGGTAAAGATTTACCTAATCAAAATGGGGCCCCATTAAGATTAGTTTTACCTTGGAAATATGGTTTCAAATCAATTAAATCTATAGTTGGTATCAGATTTGTAAAAAATCGTCCTATAGGATTATGGGAAAAATTAGCACCTAAAGAATATGGGTTTTGGGCTAATGTGAATCCCGATGTATCACATCCTAGATGGTCTCAGGAATTTGAAAAAATACTCGGATATTCACATGTTAGAAAAACTGAAATTTTTAATGGTTATGAAGAGCAAGTATCATATCTATATAAAAACATACATAAAAATGATAATGTGATGCTTTTTAAGTAGATAAATTACAGGATAACTTAATTTAAATAATTATTTATTTTTTCGCCTATCATATCATTTTTAACTAACATTTTTTTGTTGTAAGGAAACAAAGTTGTTTCAAATTTACGTGAATAAAGCTTGTCAAAAAATTTTTCATTAAAGACCTCTAATTTTCCTTTTTCAGTTCCTCTAAGAAAACCAATGAATAATGGTATTTTTGTGGTTGCGACTTCGCTAATCATATTTACACTGTCACTTGTGACCACAACAAAATCTGTTATTTTTAAAATTCCAGGATAAATGTTTTTTTCTTTTTCGTTAAACAAATAGAAGTGTTTTTTAAAATTTTTAAAAATAATACGTATAATTTTTTCAACTTTTTCTGGTGTTCTTCTTGATGTTGATATAATTAAATTTCCAGAAATTTCTTCTACAGCGTTTTTCAGTTTCAATAAAAATATACAATAATCAGTATATGACAAATTATATCTTTTGTTACTACCACCTAACAAAAGTAATATTGTTGGATATTCTAAATTTTTTAAATTTTCTTTCATTACCTTATAATAATGATTTATTTCATCTTTTTTAAAGAATGAAAGAGCACCTTCAATTTGAAAAATATTTTTTCCTTTAGTATTATCATGTTCAGGTAAAATTAAGATATCAAAAAATCTATTATTTACATTAGGTTTTTGTAAATGGATATTTGTAATTGTATTACCTAATTTTTTTTTAATTAAAATTGAAAATCCGCACATTCTTTTCCCTGTGGTGATGACGTAACTAAAACTATAATCATTAACAAAGTTTATTTTATTTTTTAAAATAAAATAAAAATAATGGGCTGATATAGGAAAAATTTTTAATAAAAGATTGGGTTTTAAATTTATTTTAACAAAATTTAATTTAAGTTGTTTTGCAATAGCTATAGATTGGTTTTCCATGCCTTTTGTTCCATCGCTAATTATTAAACAATTATTTTTCATTTTAACTATTTTACTTTGGATACTTATGACGAATTTGGTATTTATATTTATTTAATTAAATCTATTGAAATTATTTCAAATACTTTATTGCCCCGGGGTGTTTTTACTTCTACAACAGAGTTTTTTTCTTTTCCCAATAGTGCTCTTGCTAGTGGAGATGAAACAGATATAAACCCCTTCTCCAGGTTAGTCTCATAAGGGCCTACTATAGAATAAGATATTTCTTTTTGTAAGTCATCATCATAAACTTTTATGCTGGTACCAAATGTAACCTTTTGAGCAGATAATTTACTTAAATCTATAATATCCGCTCTGCTTAAAACGTCCTCAAGCTCTTTGATTCTACCTTCAATAAATGATTGTTTCTCTTTTGCAGCATGATATTCTGCATTTTCAGATAGATCCCCGTGCTCTCGAGCAACAGATATTGCTCTAATTATTTCTGGTCTTTCAATTTTTTTGAGGTTACTTAATTCCTTCTTGATATTTTCTAAACCAGACTTTGTAAATGGCACTTTTTCCATATGTTTTAAATCCCTTAATTTAATTAAAATATGATTGTAAAGATTTAACCATTATTTTTTTATTTAAAACAGATCTTATTGCTGAAATTACTGCAGAAGCTCCCTGAATTGTAGTATAATAAGGGATGTTATTCATCAAGGCTGTTTGTCTTAAAGAAAAACTATCCTGAACAGACTTTACACCTTCTACGGTATTAATTACAAGATTTATTTCGCCAGACAACATTGCATCAACTACATTTGGTCTTCCTTCATAAACTTTCTTGATTTTTTTAGATTTTATTCCATGAAGTTCAAGTTTTTCTGATGTTCCCGTAGTTGCGATTATTTTAAAACCAAGTTTTATTAATATTTTAGAAAAATCTATTATTTTAAACTTATCTTCATTTTTGACTGATATAAACACATTACCAGTTGTTGGTAGTAAAACATTTGCTCCTAACTGACTTTTAAAAAATGCAATATCAAAACTTTCACCTATTCCCATCACTTCACCAGTTGACTTCATCTCTGGGCCTAAAATTATGTCAGTTCCAGAAAACCTTGAAAACGGGAAGACTGACTCTTTAACTGAAACATGGCTATATTTTTTAGCTGACAATTTAAACTTTTGAAGTTTTTGACCTATCATAATTTCTGAAGCAATTTTAACTAGCGGCACGCCAGTTGCTTTTGCAACAAAAGGGATTGTTCTGCTTCCACGTGGATTTACTTCAAGTATAAAAACTTCATTATTTTTAATTGCGAATTGAATATTCATAAAACCTTTAACATTAAGTGCTTTCGCAATTTTTTCTGTTTGAGAAATAATTTTAAACTTAATTTTGTTTGAAATATTTTGAGGCGGTAATACACAGGCAGAGTCACCAGAATGAATTCCAGCTTCTTCTACATGTTCCATTATTCCAGCTATAAAAACATCATCCCCATCAGAAATGGCATCAACATCAATTTCCATTGCATTTTTTAAAAACTTATCTATTAGTACCGGGTTCTTTTCAGATAAACTTAAAGACTCAGAAAGATACTCTGTCAATTGTTCTTTGTTGTGGATTATTTGCATAGCTCTTCCACCTAAAACATAACTAGGTCTCATTACTACTGGAAATCCAATTTGGGAACAGATCTCAAATGCCATTTTTTTGTTTTTAGCAATATCATTTAAAGGTTGCTTCAATTTAAGATCTTTTATTAAATTTTGAAATCGTTCTCTATCTTCAGCCAAATCGATCGCATCTACTGAAGTTCCTAAAATAGAAACATCAAGCTTTTCAAGTTCAGAGGCAATTTTTAATGGAGTTTGCCCGCCTAACTGAACTATGACTCCTAATAAATCACCTCTTTGTTTTTCTTTATGTATAATACCTAAAACGTCTTCAGAAGTTAATGGTTCAAAATAAAGTTTGTCTGAGGTATCATAATCTGTTGATACAGTTTCTGGGTTACAATTTATCATAATAGTTTCAATTCCTATTGCGGATAAACTGTATGAAGCATGAACACAACAATAGTCAAATTCTATTCCCTGACCGATTCGATTTGGTCCACCACCTAGAATAATTACTTTTTTTTTGTTAGATGGATTAGATTCGCAATCTTTAATTAAACCAGGTTCATAAGTTCCATAAAGGTAAGCAGTTTGTGAAAAAAATTCTGCAGCACAAGTATCTACCCTTTTAAAATCAGGGAAAACATTATGTTTTTTTCTCAAATCAAAGATTTTTTTGATTGGCATTTTTGTTAATTCAGAAATTTTTTTGTCAGAAAAGCCCATCGATTTAATATTTTGAAGTAATTCTTTAGAGTCTATAGAACTTAACTTTCTCAAAAATTCCTCAGTTTGGATAATACCTTGGATTTGATTTAAAAACCATCTGTCCCATCCTGTGATTTTATGAATTGTTTCAACATCTATTTTTTGTCTAAATGCTTCACCTATAATCAAAATTCTTTCAGGAACTTGTTTTGCTAACAATACCTCTATATCTGCATTGAAGCTGTTTAAAAATTTTTCATCTACTCTGTCAATCCCATTTAAATCATTTTCTAGAGATCTAAGTGCTTTTTGAAAAGATTCTTGAAAAGATCTTCCAATGGACATTGTTTCTCCTACAGATTTCATTGAAGTTGTTAAAAACCTTTTTGCACCGGGAAATTTTTCAAATGTAAATTTTGGAATTTTTGTAACTATGTAATCAATGGTTGGTTCAAAACTAGCTGGGGTAGTTTTTGTAATATCGTTTACCAATTCATCTAAGTGATAACCAACTGCTAACTTCGCTGCAATTTTTGCAATAGGAAAGCCTGTTGCCTTTGAGGCAAGAGCAGATGAACGACTAACTCTAGGGTTCATTTCAATAACAATCTGCTTGCCATCTAAAGGATTAACAGCAAATTGGACATTTGAACCTCCAGTATCAACTCCTATCTCACGAAGAATTGCAATACTTGCATTTCTCATTTTTTGAAATTCTTTATCTGTCAATGTTAATGCTGGTGCAACTGTAATAGAATCTCCCGTATGAATACCCATTGGGTCTACATTTTCAATTGAACAAACAATAATGCAATTGTCATTACTATCTCTTACAACCTCCATTTCATATTCTTTCCATCCAATTAAGGATTCCTCAATAAGGATTTCATTGATTGGAGAGAGTTTTAAGCCTTGTTTTACTATTTCAGAAAATTCATTCTTATTGTATGCGACTCCACCACCTTCTCCCCCTAGAGTAAATGAGGGCCTGATAATCGCAGGAAGTCCAATAAAATCTAGAGATTTTAATGCAGAATCAATATTTTTAACAATTTTAGCCTTTGCGGATAGAAGTCCAATCTTATTCATAGATTTTTTAAATAAATCTCTATCCTCAGCCTTTTTTATTGAATCAGGTTTTGCCCCAATAATTTCAATATTATTTTTTTCTAAAATTCCATCAGAATACAACTCAAGTGTTACATTTAATGCAGTTTGTCCTCCCATAGTTGGTAAAATTGCATCTGGTTTTTCAATTGAAATTATTTTTTCGATAACATCTTTTTTTATTGGCTCTATATAAGTAGAATCTGCCATAATTGGGTCAGTCATTATAGTTGCTGGGTTCGAATTTACTAAAATTATTCTATAACCTTCTTCTTTGAGAGCTTTACATGCTTGTGCACCTGAATAGTCAAATTCACATGCTTGACCAATAATTATTGGTCCAGCTCCAATTATTAAAATAGAGTTTATATCAGTTCTTTTTGGCATTTTGATATTTCAATGTTAAATTGTAAAATTGGTCAAAAAGATAGGATGAATCCATTGGACCAGGTGAAGCCTCAGGGTGAAATTGAACTGAGAAAATTGGCAAAAATTTATGCTCTATGCCTTCAATAGATTTGTCGAATAAGGATAAGTGAGTTATTTTTAAGTTTTCTGGTAATTGTTTTTTCTCAACTTCAAAACCATGGTTTTGACTAGTTATTTCAACTTTGTTATTCTTTAAATTCTTTACAGGATGATTTGCACCTCTATGTCCTTGTTTCATTTTAGCTGTTTTTGCTCCTAATGAAATTGCTAGCAGCTGATGACCAATACAAATTCCAAATATTGGAATTTTTAAATCAATCAATTTTTTTATTAATTTAAATGTAGATGGATTCGTTGCCTCAGGGTCACCAGGCCCGTTAGATAAAAAAATTCCTGATGGATCATAACTCATTATATCTTCAAAAGAAGAATTGTGTGGCAAAGTGGTAACGTTAAATTTTCTTTCAAAAAGATTTCTTAGGATATTAAGTTTAATACCAAAATCAATTGCTACAATATTAATTTTTTTATTAATATTAATATTTTTTTTCTTATTTTTTATAAGGAAATGGGTGCTCTCTTTCCAACTATAATTTATTTTAGTTGAGATTTTTGATAGCAATTCCATGCCTTTCATGGATGGATGATTTTTTAAACTAGAAATTAATTCATCAAAATTAAAATTTTTATTTTGTGAGTTGCAAATGAGAGCATTAATGGTGTCAGTTTTTCTTACTATTTTTGTAAGAAATCTAGTATCTATTCCTGATATGCCTGGTATTTTGTTTTCGCACAACCATTCATGTAACCCACTTTTTGATCTCCAATTTGAACTGCTTGTTGGCTTTTGTCTTACAACTATGCCGGAAACAAAAGAATTTTTACTTTCAAGATCATTTGAATTAACTCCAACATTGCCAATGTGAGGAAAAGTAAAGGTAATAATTTGTTTTGTATAGGATGGATCACTTATTATTTCTTGGTACCCAGTTATTGAAGTATTAAAACAAAGTTCTCCTATTCTCGCACAATTTGCTCCAAATCCATGACCTAAAAAGTAATCACCATTTTCTAAAATTAATATTGCATTTTTTTTTAATTTGTTATTATTAGTTAAACTAAAAGGCACATAACCACATGTAATATTATTTTTTTTTATTTGTTTCATTATTTTATATAGTTTTCAATCCGTGCTTTATTAAAGATCTGCTGACTTTTTTTAAATAATAAATATTTATATTTAATTAAAATGGTTTACAATCAACGTCAATAAAATTAAGTAATACTTTTTATTTTTAATATAAATGAGCAATAAAAATGAGAGAAATAATCAATTCTGAACTAAAGAAGTCAGTAATGTCTAAGGATATCCTGGCTGTAAAAACACTTAGGTTAATCATTGCAGCCATTAAGGATAGAGATATAGTTGCCAGAGGATCGGGAAATAACAGTGGAATTGATGATAATGAAATTTTATCTTTATTAAAAAAAATGATAAAGCAAAGACAAGAATCAATTTTGCTTTTTGAAAAAGGAAAAAGATTGGATCTTGTTGAGAATGAAGAAAATGAAATTAAGATAATATCTAATTTTTTGCCTGAACAATTAGCTGAAGAGAGAGTAATTGAACTTGTAAAAAGTTCTATTCAGAAAGTTGGGGCATCTTCAATTAAAGATATGGGTAAAGTTATGGCAAATTTAAAAAAAGATTATTCTTCAAATATGGATTTTGCATTTGCGAGTAAAATAATTAAAGAAGAATTATTAAAATAATTTACTAAAATTATATGAGAAAAATGTTGCAGCAGAATTTAAGTGATGAAATTAAAAGTAAATTAAAAATTTCTGATGTTATTTCCCAGAGAATTTCATTAAATAAAAAGGGCGAAAATAGATTTATAGCTTTATGCCCATTTCATAGTGAGAAAACGCCATCTTTCAATGTTTTAGATGATAAAGGTTTTTATCATTGTTTTGGATGTGGAAAAAATGGGGACATTTTTAATTTTGTGATGGAAATGGATAAATTAGATTTTAAACAAGCTGTAAAGCTTTTATCTCTTCAGGCTGGTATTTCTATTCACGATAATGTTTATCAAAAAAACTCCTTAATTTATAATATTTTAGAAGAATCTATGCTATTTTTCTCAAAAAAACTCCTAGATGATGAAGGTAAAATCACGAGACAATATTTGCATGATAGAGGAATAAATTATGAAATTTCTGTAAAATTTTCTCTCGGATATGCTCCACATTTAAATTCTAAAATTACTCTTCTTAATTATTTAACTGATAAGGGATTTACTTTAGAAGATATATGTAAATCAGGTTTAGCTAAAAAAAAATCACAATCTGGGGACAGGATATCACCTTATTTCATCAATAGATTAATGATACCAATAATTTCACAATATGGCAAAGTTTTAGGGTTTGGTGCAAGAACTCTAGGAAACATTCAACCAAAATACTTAAACTCACCAGAAAACGAAGTTTTTAAGAAAAGAAAGATTTTGTATGGAACAAATAATATAAAAAAAAGACCTGAATTTAATAATTACTTAATTTTAACAGAAGGTTACATGGATGTGATTGCGCTTCGTAACTTCGGTTTTCCAGCTATCGCTTCACTAGGAACTTCAATTACGGAAGTCCAAGTTGAACAAGCTTTAAATTTGTCAGATAATATTTTTGTAGTTTTTGATGGTGACGAAGCAGGTAAAAATGCAATGTTAAGAGCTTTTGAAAAATTTTTAAAACTTTTAAAACTAGGAAAAAAGATTAAATTTGTTTTCTTGTCAGATAATTTAGACCCAGAAGAATATATTAGACAAAAAGGGCTGAAATTATTTAAAACAAAACTTGAAAAAGGTCTTAGTATAGTTGATATGATTTGGTTTATGGGCCTTAAATTGAAAAAAGATGATCAGCCAGAATCAAATGCAATTTTTTGGAAGTTTGTTAGAGATAAAGTCAACTTGATAACAAACTTTGATTTAAGAATAGCTATTAAAGATGAATTAGAGAAGAGGATTAAAAATAAAAGATATAAAAATAAGTTTTTAAATATTAATAATAACAGAAGTTTTATGTTCAATCACACTACTAATAGCGTTTTACCTGAAATTGGTGTTGATTTAAGATATAAAGCTATTTTAATGTTGATTATACATTTCCCTGACTTATATCATCATGTCAAAAAAAATATAATTAATGTTAAATTTAAAAATCTTGAGTTTAATGAAATTAAGGAGGAATTATTGAAAATTTGTTCTGCAATGCCAAATATAAATACTATGAGCCTAAAAACAATACTTAAAAATAAAGGCTACGCAAGTAAATTAGATGATTTCAATTCTAACAACATTTTTTCTAGATTTCCCTTAACTAGTAAAGAATTAAATTTAGAAAAATGTAAGTTGTTAATAGATGAACTTATATATATGGTGGAAAAATCTGAAATAAAAAAATCAAATAACTTAAGTTAGCAAGCTATGCATGGATCCAATTATGAGAAAAACCAAAGTAAAAAAACAAGTCGATAAATCATCTCTAAATTTAGATAGTCCTGTCATTGACCTAAACAATGCAGAAATAAAATCTTTAATAAAAAAAGGTAAATCATCTGGTTTTATAACCTTAGATGAACTTAATTCGGCATTACCGTCTGAAGCTTTAACAGCAGATCAGATTGAAGATTGGCATACTGCTCTCAATGAATTAGGCATTAATGTAATAGAACAAAATGAAGATACAAACCAAGAGGAATCTGAAGAAAAAAATACTGGAAATTTGTCTGAAGATGAAGGAACAAGGTCAGATGATCCAGTTAGAATGTATCTGAAGGAAATGGGGACAGTAGAATTACTTTCTAGAGAAGGTGAAATTGCAATTGCTAAGAGGATCGAAGCTGGGAAAGAGTTAATGATTGGTGGACTTTACGAGTCACCAATAGCAATGAAACAGATTTTACAATGGAGAGATAATGTTGATAATGGCTTATTAATGTTAAGAGATGTTATAGATCTGGAAATGACATATGCAAGAATTAATGGCGGACTGAATGAACCAATATCAAATTTGACAAATATTGTTGATCCTCAAAAAGAGTTAAATGTAATTAAAAATGAAGATAAAAAAACTATAAAAAATCCTGATAATGATAATTTAAGAGATGAAAATAATGACGCATTAAAAGATGAGAATGATGATGAAGATGATGATGAAGATGATGAAGAAGAAACAAATTTGTCTTTAGTTGCGATGGAAGCTGAAATAAAGGGAAGTGTGCTTGAAATCATAGATGAAATCGCGACTACATTTAAGGAAATAAATTCTTTAAATGAAAGAAGAATTACTAGATTACTTAAAGGCGACAATTTAGTATTAAGATCAGAAAAAAAATTGCAATCATTAAAATTACAATTGATAAATCAGACAGATAAAATTTATCTTAATCAAAATAAGCAGGAAGCTTTGATAGATGAAATTTATGGTTTAAACAAATATATCTCAAACGTTGAAGGTAATTTATTAAGATTAGCAGAGAAGTCTGGTGTTAAAAGGAATGATTTTTTAAAAAAATGGATTGGTAATGATATTTACAATAATTGGATAAAAAAGATAGATGTAAATAAATCTTGGTCCAAATTTATTAATAATAATTTAGAAGCAATAAATGAAACACTTGGAAAAACTAAAGAGTTTGTAAACAAAGTAAACCTTCCTATTGGAGAGTTTAGAGAATTAGTTCAAGTAATACAAAAAGGAGAGAGAGAAGCAGGCAGGGCTAAGAAAGAAATGGTTGAGGCTAATCTAAGGTTAGTAATTTCAATTGCAAAAAAATACACTAACAGGGGGTTACAATTTTTAGATTTAATTCAAGAAGGTAATATTGGTTTGATGAAAGCTGTTGATAAATTTGAGTATAGAAGGGGTTATAAATTTTCTACCTATGCTACATGGTGGATACGTCAAGCTATTACAAGATCAATTGCAGATCAGGCACGAACCATTAGAATTCCTGTTCATATGATAGAAACAATAAATAAATTAGTACGAACCTCTAGGCAAATGCTTCATGAAATTGGAAGAGAGCCAACTCCAGAAGAATTGTCTTCTAAGCTATCTATGCCCCTGGAGAAAGTAAGAAAGGTTTTGAAGATTGCAAAAGAACCTATCTCTTTAGAAACGCCAGTAGGAGATGAAGACGACAGTCATTTAGGAGATTTCATAGAAGATAAAAATGCTGTTCAACCCCTAGAAGCTGCTATTCATGTAAATCTAAGAGAAACAACAACCAGAATATTAGCTAGTTTAACTCCAAGAGAAGAAAGAGTTTTAAGAATGAGATTTGGTATAGGTATGAATACGGACCATACTTTAGAAGAAGTTGGACAGCAATTTAGTGTTACTAGGGAAAGAATTAGACAAATTGAGGCCAAAGCTTTAAGAAAATTGAAACATCCTTCCCGGTCAAGAAAACTCAGATCGTTTCTTGAAAGTTAGTTTAATTGTTAAAAATTTCTTTGACTTTACTTTGCTTTTCTTAAATTGTATACAAATTAACATGGTCCTGTAGCTCAGTTGGTTAGAGCTCTCCACTCATAATGGATAGGTCGCAGGTTCGAGTCCTGCCGGGACCACCAATACAACTAATTTTAAAAATATTATATTAAAAATTTCCAAAAATTGCTTTACCATTATTCAGTTTTAAATAATAATTTTAATTTATTCTGAACAAATTTATGTGCAAAAATAATTACAAAAGTTTAAGAAGTTCTAAATGGTTCGAACCAAATGATGTAAGATCATTCGGTCATAGATCTCGTGCCATGCAAATGGGTTTTTCTAGAGATGATTGGGAAGGCAAACCTATTGTTGGTATTATTAACACTTGGTCTGACATTCAGCCTTGTCATATGCATTTCAAACAGAGAGTTGAAGATGTAAAAAGAGGAATTTTTCAGTCAGGTGGTTTCCCGATAGAGTTACCATCAATTTCTTTGGCGGAGATGTATGTAAAACCCACAACAATGCTCTATAGGAATATGCTTTCCATGGAAGTTGAAGAATTAATTCGTTCTCACCCAATTGATGGGGTGGTTTTGATGGGAGGATGTGATAAAACTACTCCTGCATTAATAATGGGTGCAATAAGTAATGATTTACCCACAATTTTTTTGCCTGCTGGTCCAATGTTGAGAGGTAATTATAAAGGCAAGTATTTAGGAAGTGGATCTGATGGTTGGAAATATTGGGATGAGCTTAGAGCAGGTAATATTAGTAACCAAGATTGGGAGGATGTTGAAGCTGGCATAGCCAGGTCATTTGGACATTGTATGACAATGGGAACAGCGAGTACTATGACGGCATTAGCAGAGGCTTTGGGATTGTGTTTGCCAGGAGCCAGTTCTATACCAGCTGCAGATGCAAATCATATTAGAATGTCTAGCAATGTTGGCAAAAGAATTGTTAAAATGGTATGGGAGAATCTAACGCCATCCAAAATTATCACAGAAAAATCAGTCGATAATGCTGTTACTGTAGCTATGGCTATGGGTTGTTCTACAAATGCTATTATTCATTTAATAGCTATGGCCAGACGATCTGGTGTAAATTTAAAAATGGATGATTTAGATAGAAAAGGAAGAGTTGTACCGCTAATAGCTAATATTAGACCGTCTGGTAAAGATTATTTGATGGAAGATTTTTTCTATGCTGGTGGTATTTTATCTTTAATGTATGAGTTGTCTACCCATCTTAATCTAAACGAAATAACTGTTTCAGGTTTAAGGTTAAGAGATGTTATAATTAATAAAAAAACAATTAATAAAGACGTCATTCGTTCTTTAAATGATCCAATTTATGAAGAGGGTTCGTTAGCCGTCCTTAAAGGAAATTTGGCTCCAGATGGTTGTGTAATAAAACCAGCAGCTTGTGATAAGAAATTTTTAAAACATAAAGGCCCGGCAATAGTTTTTAATAGCTATCCTGAAATGAAAGAAAAGATAGATAGGGATGATTTTGATGTTACAGAAGATCATGTGTTAGTGCTTAGAAATGTTGGACCTGTAGGTGGTCCAGGAATGCCTGAATGGGGTATGATTCCAATTCCAAGAAAGCTTCTCAAAAAAGGTGTTAGAGATATGGTAAGGATATCAGATGCAAGAATGAGTGGTACGAGTTACGGTGCATGTATTCTTCACGTTGCTCCAGAGAGTTATATAGGTGGTCCTTTATCATTACTAGAAACGGGAGATATTATTGAGCTAGATGTAAATGCAAGAGAAATTAATATGGTTGTAGATAAAGAAACATTGTCACTTAGAAAAAAAGGAATTAAGCCAAAACAGCCTAAAGCTGAAAGAGGTTGGCTTTGGATGTATAGTAATCATGTGAGACAGGCTAATGAAGGATGTGATTTCGATTTTTTAGAAACAAACTTTGGAAAATCAGCAAAAGAACCAGATATCTTTTAATGAGCAATCTATGTTGAAAAATAATATAAAAGACATTTTCTTTCAATCAAGTGTAGCTACTATATGCACTGCTTTATTTAAAAGAGGATTAAGAAATCAATTTATTCAGGGTATTTCTCCACTTAATCCAAATCTTCCTAATATGGTTGGCTTAGCTTATACACTTAGATATATCCCGGCAAGAGAGGACCTGAATGCATTAGAAGTTTTTAAAAATCCAAAACATCCACAACGTCTTGCTATCGAAGAATGTCCAAAGGACTATGTTATGATCTTTGATAGTCGTAAGGATCCAAGAGCAGCGTCAGCAGGTGCTATTTTAATCACTAGATTAATGGTCAGAGGTTGCGCAGGAGTGGTAACTGATGGGGGTTTTAGAGATTCAAACGAGATAAGAAATCTGCAAATCCCAACTTATCACAATAGACCATCTTCTCCCACTAATCTGACTTTACATCAAGCACTTGACACAAATGTACCAATAGGATGCGGTGACGTTGCAGTTTGGCCAGGAGATTTAATAGTTGGTGACCAAGAAGGGGTAGTAGTTGTTCCTTCAAAAATTATAAAAGAAATTTCTGATGAAGTTAAATCTATGACAATCTATGAAGATTATGTAATTGAAAAAGTCCGTAATGGTTCGTCAATAAAAGGTTTATATCCACTAACAGACAAACAGGAAAAAATTGATTTCGAAAATTGGTTAAATATTAATTCAAACAACGATTAACTCATTTTATGGAAGTTTAAAGAAATGAATTTTAAAAAAAAAGGTGAAGAAACTTCTAAGGCATTAATTTTAAATGAAAAAGATAACATAATTATAGCAATAGATAATATGAAAGCGGGTCAAAGTTTGAAACAATTTGACTTAACAATAGATGGTCCAATATTGTCTGGTCAAAAAATAGCAAAAGTTGATATAGCTGAAAATGATCCGATATATAAATATGGAACAATTATTGGTTTTGCTGACTCCAACATTACAAAAGGACAAGTTTTAACAAACTCTAATGTTGTTTTTAAAGAGTTCAGTAGAGAACACAAATATTGTTCCAAATATCAACCAACAAGGTTTGTAAATGCTTCAAGTGAAAGATCATT
>CACAMV010000021.1 GCA_902533695.1 uncultured SAR116 cluster alpha proteobacterium | reverse complement strand
AGGTTGTTCTGTAGCTTTTGCACTTTATCAAGTTTTAACTAGATTTGTTTCTTCAGAAGATAGTACTCATGTTAGTTTTTTTTATACAGGAATATCAGGTTTTGTGATTTTGACTTTTATAGGTCCTTTTTTTGTAACAGAAATCACTTATCTTGATACAATATTTATATTTATTGTTTGCTGTTTAGGTACTGGTGGCCATTTTTTAATGATAAATGCATTTAAAATAGCCGAAGCTTCTATTCTTCAGCCCTTTGTTTATCTTCACTTAGTTTTTGTAAGTGTAATAGGTATAATGATATTTAATGAAAAAATAGAAGTTCCTGTTTTGATAGGTTCAATAATTATCATTGTTTCGGGATTATATACTCTTTGGAGGGAGAAAATTAAAACTAAAAAGAAAACGGTTGATTCTTATTAAAATTGCGAATCAAACTAATTAAGAACATTTTTTGG
This sequence comes from uncultured SAR116 cluster alpha proteobacterium, assembly GCA_902533695.1. GTDB lineage: Bacteria > Pseudomonadota > Alphaproteobacteria > Puniceispirillales > Marisalimonadaceae > AG-426-I14. Next base: position 18,212 of record CACAMV010000021.1, on the reverse strand, counting down.
TTTTTTTTACGGTTTGAAAATTAAAATAATTAATTTTAAAAAAGATATCTTAGTAATGCAATATCCGAAACATTTTTCTAATTTTTAACTATTAAATACAATAATGTACTAGTAATCATTCACTTATAACAAGAAAGGACAACGATTCACTAGGTTTAGTAATTATGTGTCAATTAGAATTTTTAGAATATTATCTTGATACAAAAACATTCAAAAATTAGTTAATTTTATAAAAAACTCCTTGCGTTTCCCTAAATAATTTTCAAATATAAACTCAGAAAGTATTAATACTTTTCATAAAACTATATAGGGAGGAATTTCATGAAATTCAAAACTAGCCTATTAATAGGCGCAGCTGCTGTTGCTGCTACTAGTTTACTTGCTTTAACAAGTCATGCAAAAAATCTTCGTTGGAAGATGCAAAGCACTTGGGGTAGTCAGGTAGCTATTAACGGTGAATCAGCAGTATACTTTTCAAATAAAGTAAAGGAAATCTCAGATGGAAGAGTTCAGTTGAGATTTCATGAGCCAAACGCACTTGTGCCTTCATTAGAGGTATGGGATGCTGTTAAAAACGGTTCAGTTGATTCAGGATATACTACACCTGGATATCACGCAGGAAAAATTCCAGCTGTTTCTTACTTCACAGCGGTTCCATTTGGACCAGGTGCAAGTGAGTATCACGGATGGTTTGAGTACGGCGGAGGCCAGCAGTTAAAAGATGAGCTGTATGCTAAATATGGATTAACATCTCAAAACTGTATTACGCACGCACCTGAAACATCAGGTTGGTTCAGAAAGAGAATTAATTCTGTTGATGAGCTAAAAGGTATGAAGATGCGTTTCTTTGGACTTGGCGCTATGGTTATGAACAAGATTGGAGTATCAACTCAGCTATTAGCTGGTGGAGACATTTACCCAGCTCTTGAAAAAGGTGTTATTGACGCTACTGAGTTTTCAATGCCTACACACGACTTAAGTTATGGTTTTTATCAGCTTGCAAAGTTTAACTACTTTCCAGGTTGGCATCAGCAGACATCTGTTGGTGAATTGTTAATGAACCTTAAGGCTTGGAACGGTTTAACAAAGTATCAACAGTCTATTATCAAGACAGCATGTCGTGATACTATGTGGTGGGCACTTGTTAGATCTGATGCAAAGCAGGTTCCTGCTATGCGTGAGCTCGAGAAGAAAGGTGTTACTTTTGTTCGTTGGAAGCAATCAGATCTTGACAAGTTAGAAGCAGCTTGGAATGAAGTTGTAAAAGAGAAGAGTGCTTCTGATCCTTTGTTTGCTAAGATTCAAAAAAGTTACCAAGCTTTTAGAGATGACTATAGCATTTGGGCTAAGAACGCTTACTTAAACTAATATTATTAGTTCAAGTAGTTTATAAAACACCCACTCTATTTTAGTGGGTGTTTTTTTGTCTAATTATATAATTATTATTTGCATGTTAAAGTTAATGTGTTAATTATTATTTAACAGATTAGATCTATATACTGGAGGGAAAAATGAATGCAATGGAAACTAGTGACAAGCTAAGAAATTTCATTGAAAATATTGCTAAGTTAGGTACATGGGCCTTAGCCCCTTTAGTTGTAATTACCATGTGGGATGTTATAGCCAGAAAGTTCGTTTTTATTCAGATTTATATGGTTGCTACTTTTGGTAGAATATTTGAATCAACATTGCTTCAAGAACTTGAATGGCACTTACATACAGTAGTTTTTTGTTTAGTTCTTGGGTATGGTTATCTCCATAACAGGCATGTTAGAGTTGATTTTTTAAGAGAACATTTTCATTTTAGAACGAAAACAAGCATTGAGTTTTGGGGAAATATCTTTTTTATGTTACCTTTTACATTAACTTGTACTTATTTTGCTGTTATTTACATGGTTGACTCATTCATGATTGATGAGGTATCTGCATCTTTAGTAGGACTTTCGCATAGATGGATTATTAAATGTTTCTTGCCTGCAGGGTTTTTTCTAATGTTTTTAGCAGGGATGTCAGTGATGTTGCAGTTGTATACAGTTTTGTATCAAGGGGCAACCAAATCAAATACCAAAGCTAAATTAATGGTAGTGGACTGGCCTGAGGATTCTCTTGGTCAAAGAGGCTCCAGGTATGATAGATAACGCACTGTAAAGTAGGTTAAGATTATAAAAATGCTAGAAAAGTCAATATTCTTCTCAAGAATTCCAAAATATCTTTATGATAAAGATAAAACACCCTATTTTACTGCTCCTAAAGATATGACTGTGGCTCAATCCCAATATGAGCTCTTTTCATACGGTGTTTTTATTGGCACTGTTTCATTGTTTATAGGTTTGGCCGCTTTGTTTACTTACTTAAAAACATACGAAAATACATATATGTTTTTGACAGGATTAAATCTTGCAATTTTGCTTTGCATACATTTGACGATTAAAAAAAGTATTATGTTTTGTTCTTATGTAATTGCATTTGTACCAATACTTTTTTTATCTATACTAATGTATGAGGGAATCAAAAATGAAAGTTCATTTGCTAAGTTAATTTTTTTGACACTATTAGTAATGATTTTTATAAAATATGGAATAAGATTGATTAGAATTGTCTATCATCAAAATAATAATGAAGTAAAAGATTAATACACCTTGGAGGAGTTATGGAATTTATTGATATTATAATTGAGTATTTACCCATTTTTATGTTTTTGGCAATGGGCATATTACTTTTTATAGGTTATCCAGTGGGTTTTATACTCGGTGGTGTTGCTGTATCTTTTGGAGTATTGGGTATTTTGTTTGGTGTTTTTAAACCAATACACTTTTTTAATTTCATTCCAAGGATGTGGGGGTTTTCGGCAGAAAACTTAATATTGGTAGCTATTCCATGCTTTATCTTTATGGGAATCATGATGGAAAGAAGTGGTATAGCTAATGATTTACTCTTTACTACTCAGGTCTTGCTTAGAAAAGTAGCAGGTGGATTGGCGATGGCAGTTACTGTCATGGGGACAGTTTTAGCTGCCATGACAGGAATTATTGGAGCTTCAGTCACAATGATGACAGCCTTAGCATTACCAACAATGCTTCAACAAAAATATAGTCCTGCTTTGGCAACAGGTGTTATTGCGGCATCAGGAACTCTGGGTATTTTAATACCACCTAGCATTATGTTAATTATTATGGCTGACATTATGCAAGTGTCTGTAGGAAGCTTATTTATGGCAGCTGTTACACCTGGATTAATTTTGGCTGCATTATATATAATATTTATTGGCATATGGGCAAAAGTAGACCCAAAAGTTGCGCCAAATTTAACTGAGGATGCTCTTCAATTTGAGCAAAGAGATTTACCTAAAATGATTCTAAAAGCTTTTCTTCCACCTGTTATCCTTATTGCACTTATAAAAGGATCAATATTACTCGGTTGGGCGACTCCTAGTGAAGCAGGAGCTGTGGGAGCTTTTGGAGCTACAATGTTGGCTGTTATTGCAGGTAAATTAAATTACCCAATGTTTAAAAGTGTTCTTCATTCCTCAGGATTAACTATTGCAATGGTGTTTTTAATCATTTTATCTGCAACATGTTTTGCTTATGTTTTTAGAGAGCTTGGAGGGGATTACATTGTTGAAGACTTAATCCATGCAGCAGGTTTAGGATCTTGGGGTCTGTTGTTTTTGCTAATGGGAATGACTTTTTGTTTAGGTTTTTTTCTTGATTGGGTAGAAATAACTCTGATTATCCTTCCAATTTTTGCGCCATTAGTAAAATTGTTAGATTTTGGTGATCATGTTACAACTGCTACAACTTCGTTTGAAGTCTACAATGAAACAATGGTTTGGTTTTTAGTTTTAATGGCTATCAATCTTCAAACTTCATTTTTGACGCCTCCATTTGGTTTTGCATTATTTTATTTAAAGGGAGTTGCACCTCCAGAGGTTAAAACTTTAAGTATTTATAGAGGAGTTGTTCCATTTGTAATTATACAGTTAATAGGACTTTGTATAGTTATTTATGAACCTGAAGTGGCATTGGCGCTCTCGCGATTTTAATTAAAAAGAGATGAAAATACCGAACTACAAAGTTCGGTATTTTTTATTCGAAGGCTTTGTATATGAGTAATGTAGGAATATGCGGTGCCGGATTAATTGGTGCAAGTTGGGCTGTTGGTTTTGCTAGCAACAGTTACAATGTTTTTGTTTATGATTCAAACCATGACATATTAAGTAATTTTTTTAAAACTGTTGATCAGCTTGCGGATGATTTAAAAATTTTTAAAAATGTTGATTTAAATGAATTAAAATCAAATATAAAAATCTGTGATGATCTTAGAGAGATTTGCCAAGATTCTCTTATAATCCAAGAAAGTATAGTTGAAGATTTAGAAGAAAAGCAAAAGATTTTTTCTGAATTGGAAAAACATTCGTCTATTGATACAATATTAGCCTCATCTTCTTCGTATCTTTTGCCTTCAAAAATTTCAGAAAATCTTAAAAATAAGCAAAGGTGCATGGTTGCTCATCCAGCATTGCCTCCTCATGTTGTTCCGTTTGTTGAAATTTGTCCAAGTTCTGAAACTTCTTTTGAAGTAATTGAAGCGGCAAAGAAAATCTACAAAAATGCTAATTATGTTCCAATTGTATTAAAAAAAGAAATTGAAGGTTTTGTTTTAAATAGATTGCAAGGTGCTCTTTTGAATGAGGCAGTTAGATTACATGAAGAAGGATATGCATCAATAGATGATATTGATATTTCTTTAAAACATGCTCTAGGAATAAGATGGGCTTTCTTAGGTCCCTTTGAAATTATGGATTTAAATGCTCCAGGTGGTATCGGAGATTCTTTTACTAGATATAGATCAGGAATAAAAAAACTTGCGCAGCAACAGAATTCTGTTCCACAATACACAGATGAATACATTAAAAGATTAGAAACTGAGCAAAGAAAAAGATTAAAGTTAACAAATAGAGAAGAAAGAACAAAGAAAAGGAATAAACTTATTGCCTTAGTAAGAAAATTGAAACTTGAACAAGGAGAGTAAAAAAATGAAGAAAAAAGTTATTATAAGCTGTGCTGTAACTGGAGCAATTCATACACCGTCAATGTCAGAACATTTGCCAGTGACTGCTGACGAAGTGATAGAACATTCTTTAGAAGCTCATGAAGCTGGTGCAGCTATTTTACATCTTCATGCTAGAGACGAAAAGGATGGACATCCAACTCAGGATCCGGCTGAGTTTCAAAAATTTTTGCCTACAATTCATACAGAATGTGATGCAGTTATTAATATTACTACTGGCGGAGGTCCACAAATGACGGTTGAAGAAAGAATGGAGCCGTGTATGTATTTTAAACCAGAGGTAGCTTCTCTTAATATGGGATCAATGAATTTTGGTTTATTTCCAATGATGAAAAGACATAATCAATTTCAGCATCAGTGGGAGAAAGATATGCTTGAGAGAAGTAAGCACTCTCTTTTTAAAAATACTTTTCAGGATATAGAAAACATTATGACACTAGGTTATGAAAATGGAACTAGATTTGAATTTGAATGTTATGATGTTGGACATTTGTATAATCTCCATTATTTCCATAGGGAAGGCATGCTGAAAGCTCCCTATTTTATTCAGTTTGTAATGGGAATAATGGGAGGAATTGGAGCAGATAGCGACAATTTATTACATATGAAAAAAACAGCTGATAAATTGTTTGGCGAAGATTATCAATGGTCTGTTGTTGGAGCTGGCGCAACTCAAATGAGAATAAACGCGACTGGCGCTGCTCTTGGTTCTCATGTTAGAGTTGGTTTAGAAGATTCTTTGTGGGATGGGCCTGGCAATTTAGCAAAAAAAAATGCTGATCAGGTAAAAAGAGTTAGAGAGATTCTTGAAGGACTTTCTCTTGAGGTCGCAACTTCAGATGAGGCTAGGCAGATACTGCACTTAAAAGGTAAAGATCAAACAAATATAAACTAGAAAGTTTTCTATGGATTATAACAATTTGCTTAAAGGTCAATCGGCTTTAATTACTGCTGGAGCTGATGGAATTGGTTATGCAATAGCAAAAAGATTTGAGCAAGCTGGTGCAAAAGTTTTTGTTTGTGATATAAATGAAGATGCAGTCAGTAAAGTTAATTCCAGTCATAAAAACATTAAAGCAATTGTTTGTGATCTTCGTCAAACTCAGTTAATCTCCTCAATGGTTGAATCAGCTTTTGACTATTTAGGTAAGCTTAATATTATTGTCAATAATGCTGGCATTGCAGGAGAAACAGCTGGAGTTGGCAAACAAACACTTGGTGGTTGGCAAGAGTGTTTACAAGTAAATATGACGAGCCACTTCGAAACTATGCGTATAGCTGTGCCTAGAATGAAGGATAATGGATCTATTTTATCAGTAGCGTCGGTTGCAGGTAGAGTTGGTTTTGCTTATAGGTTACCTTATGCTGCAACAAAATGGGGTGTGATTGGGATGGCAAAAAGTTTAGCAGTAGAATTAGGACCAAGAGGCATTAGGGTAAACGCATTACTACCTGGCATTGTTGAAGGCGAAAGGCAAAATAAAGTAATTGAAGCCAAAGCTAAAGTTAAGAATGTTTCTTTTGAAGAAATGAAAAAGGAAATCTTGTCTAGTGCATCATTAGGACAATTTGTTACTCATGCTGATTTAGCTGAACAGGCATATTTTTTATGCAGCCGACTTGGAAAAAATATTTCCGGTCAAGCAATAAGTGTTTGTGGCAATATTGAAAAAGCTGGATAATTTAAGAAATAATTTCTTTTAAAATTGGCTTTAAATACTTAAAAAATAATTTTGGATTTTCTGACATAGGAAAATGTCCTATTCCAGGAATGATTTTATATTTAGATCCCCTTATTCGTCTAGCTGTTTCAATAGTTTTTTCTGGGGTACAAGAGCAGTCATATTCGCCAGATAAAAGATAAACCGGGCACTTTTTAGTATTTATTAGATAAGATTTTTTTTCAAAATTTCCATCTTGCCAATAAAAATGAAGATCACCTTTAAACACACCTGGTCCACCTTGTTTGTAATGCCACAAAATTTCATCTCTATATTTTGTTTCGCTTTGCGGAGCAATTTGAGATGACACATATGCTGCCTGTATTTCTCCTCCGTGAACATCTGGTCTGTTTAACCATTCAAGATCATAGTAAGGATCTAATTTATCAGCACCCTCTAAAGCAATAACAGATTTGAACAAATCAGGAAATTTTAAAGCTAGATGTAAAACAATTCTGCCACCCATCGAGCATCCCATAATAATGGGTTTAGTCAAATTCATAGACTTACAAAAAGAAGTTACCAATTCTAAATAATCTTTAGTTGTAAGCTTGTATTCAGTATCTTTATGATCTTCAGGAGGATTTGATTTTCCATGCCAGGGGAGATCAAATGCAATTACTCTAAACTTTTTAGTAATTTGTTTGTCATTTAAAACATGTCTAAATTGTCTAGAATCGGAACCAGCTGTGTGGAGACACACTAAAGGTATTCCCTTTCCAGATTCTTCCATATAAATTCTATATGTCTGTTTTCCGATCCTAAGATTAAAATATTTTCCTGATATGTTTTCGAATTTTATATTGTTCATTGACTTTTTTTTCTCTATTAGATGCGATTAAATCTTTAAAAAACTGAAGGTTTTGCATAAGAGGTAAAATATTTCCATCAATTTTGACTATTTTTTTTGAAAGCATTGCAAATAAATCGTGATAATCTCTAGGCGGCAGATGAAGCCAGTGTTTTTTCCAACTAGTTAAGCTCGCAGAAATTTTGAACAAACCGGTTTTAGTGTCTACAGTTCTTTTTTCTATTGAAACAATTTTCCCGCAATTTATTTCAAAAATAAAATCTTCGGCATCCACCCCGAGTATGAATTTTAAGTTCACCCACCTACCTTTAGAGATTATTTGCGTATTGTTATTGACTAATTTTTTTATATTTTTTATCAACTTCATGATATTATATTTATCTAAGAAAAAATTTTTTTTAATATAAATTAGATTAAACTAATTAACTTAAGTTTGGAATTTTTAAAATGTTTAATATTGATAATTTTTTGCATAAAGATATGCTGCCAGGGTCAAAAAAATGGGATGGGTTCCCTGCTTTTAATTTCGTTGGCGGTCATAATGATGAAGAGCTTGTTCCCATAAAAGATTTAGAAAATGCGGCAAGAAAAGTAATTTTGGAGAATGGAAAAATTTTGGGTAAATATAACTATACTGGTCCATTAGGTTATTTGCCATTAAGAAAGTTTGTTACAAAAAAGTTAAAACAAGGAGCTAAAATGGATTGCTCTGATGAAGAGGTTTTAATAGTTTCAGGTTCATTGCAAGCTTTAGACTTGGTAAATGAAACTTTATTGAAAGAAGGTGATACCGTTATTATAGAAGAATCAAGTTATGGAGGTGTTTTTACGCGTTTAAAACAAATGAAAGTTAATATTAAGGGTATCCCTGTTCAGGAAGATGGTATGGATTTATCTATATTAGAAGAGACATTAATAACTCTTAAAAATCAAGGTATCTTTCCTAGATATATTTATACAATTCCTACAATTCAAAACCCTACAGGAACTGTTATGCCTGAAAATAAAAGGGTTGATTTAATAAAACTTGCAAAAAGGTTTAACGTTCCAATTTTTGAAGATGACTGCTATGCAGACCTTATATGGGGAGAGGAAAGACCCCCATCAATCAGAGCTTTAGATGATAGCGGGAGAGTAATTTACTGTGGTACGTTTTCAAAATCGATAGCTCCTGGATTGAGAGTGGGTTATCTCGTTGCTGATTGGGCAGTTTTATCAAGGGTTTTGCCATATAAAACAGATGCTGGCAGTGGAGGTTTAGAGCAAATGGTATTAGCTGAATATTGTGAGCAACATTTTTTTGAGCATTTAAAAACATTAAATAAACAATTAGAAAAAAAATCTTTGATAATGTGCGAAGCATTAGATAAATATTTTGGAAATACTATTGAATATGAAAAACCAATTGGAGGCATATATATTTGGATTTCATTTCCAGAATATGTTGATACAAGTTTGTTGTATAGCCATGCAATGGAAAGTGGCGTAGCAATAAATCCAGGAGTTGAATGGTCAATTGAAAAAGAAAGTAATAAGAAAATGAGGCTATGTTTTGCAAATCCAATTCAATCAGAAATTGAAAATGGTATAAAAGCTTTGGCAGTAATTTGTCAAAAACAATTTGGTGTACCTGTAAATATAGCGAATTTAAATTAATCTATTTTATGGGAAGTGGTTGTTTGGTTTTTACGCTTCCTAATGCAAAGTTTGTTTCAATAGAAGCAATTCCTTGAATTTTGGTTAATTCTTCTCTCATAAATTTTTCATACGTTTTTAAATTTTTAGCTACTACTCTCAACAAATAATCTCTATTTCCTGTTACAAGCCAGCAGTCCACAACTTCAACAAGTTTGCTGATACCTTCTTCAAATTTTTTTAATGTTCCATCTGTTTGATTTTCTAGTCTTACTGAAACAAATGCTGTTACAGGATAACCAAATAACTCTTCGTTTACAATTGCAGTATAACCTGAAATCACTTCATTTTTTTCTAAGTTTTTAATTCTTCTGAGGCAAGGAGAAGGTGATAGACCAACTTTTTCAGCTATATCAAAATTTGATAATCTTCCATTTTTTTGCAGTTCAAATATTATTTTTTTATCTAAGTCATCCATAAAAATTAAAATTTAGTTTTATAATTTCTATTATAATAGAATATTATATTAATAATATCAATTTATGTAATTAAATATGGCAATTAATACTAATAAAAAAATGTTATTATAATTTATATATGAATAAAGAAAAAATACTTAAGGAAATAGAAAAAAAAGTATTGTGGTTATCTTGCTGGATGATTCACAATGCTAATCATATTAGGGACAATGATGATGATATTAAGGTAGGTGGGCATCAGGCAAGTTGTGCATCTATGGTTTCAATGATGGTGGCTTTGTACTTTAATTTTTTAAAGCCGGAAGATAGGGTTGCTGTAAAACCTCATGCAAGTCCAGTTTTCCATGCTGTTCAATATTTGTTTGGTTTACAAACTAGAGAAAAGATTGAAAACTTTAGAGGATTTAACGGAGCTCAATCTTATCCTTCTAGAACTAAAGATATTGATGATGTTGATATCTCAACAGGTTCTGTTGGTCTTGGAGTTGCTATGACAAGTTTTTTGTCTTTAACACAAGACTACATCAGACAAAAAAGTTTTAATCAATATGCTAAAAAGGGAAAAATGATTGCTTTGGTAGGTGATGCTGAGCTAGATGAAGGAAATATATACGAGTGCCTACAAGAAGGTTGGAAGCATAACTTAAGGAATGTTTGGTGGATAATTGATTATAACAGACAATCTTTAGATGGCGTTGTTCATGAAGGTCTTTGGGAGAGATTAAGTTCAGTTTTTGAGGCTTTTAGTTGGAATGTTGTTGTAATAAAGTATGGGCTTCTTCAATTTGAGGCTTTTAAAGAACCTGGAGGAGAAAAATTGAAAGAGTGGATAGATGATTGTCCAAACCAGCTATATTCAGCTTTAATTTTTGAGGGCGGAAAAGCTATTAGGGAAAGAATTTTAGATGATATAGGAGATCAGGGTAAAGTTACTGAATTGTTGAATAAAAGGAGTGATGAGGAAATTTTAGAATTATTGTCAAATTTAGGTGGGCACTGTATTGCTTCTTTGATAAAAGCTTTTAATTCAGTAAAAGATGATAAACCAACTGCTTTCTTAGCCTATACAATTAAAGGTTGGGGAACGCCACTTGCAGGACATAAAGATAATCATGCTGGACTAATGACAAAAGAACAAATGTTAAAATTCAAAAGTAAGATGAAAATAAAAGATGGAGAAGAATGGAAAAACATTGAAGGTGAATTACATGAATATGTTTGCAATTTATCTTTTAAAAAGGCAGGGATTAGAAAATATTCATCAAAAAAAATCCAAATAGATCGAATAGAAAATTTAAAAGAAACTAAAATATCTACCCAAAATGCATTTGGAAAAATTTTAGATCAATATGCGAAATTGGATTCAGAATTTTCAAATCGAATATTAACCACTTCTCCAGATGTATCTGTTTCCACCAACCTAGGTGCTTGGGTAAATAGGAAGGGGCTTTTTAGCAGAGAAGAAACTGAAGATACATTTAGAGATAGAAAAATACCATCTGTACAAAAATGGAAATTCTCACCAAAAGGGCAACATATTGAGTTAGGTATTGCAGAAATGAATTTGTTTATAATGTTAAGTTCTGCAGGTCTGTCACATGAGTTTTTTGGTGAAAGACTTTTCCCAATTGGTACAGTTTACGACCCATTTATCTCAAGAGGATTAGATGCTCTTAATTATGCGTGCTATCAAAATGCAAGATTTATGTTAGTTGCAACACCATCTGGAATTACTTTAGCACCTGAAGGAGGAGCTCATCAGTCGATAGGAACACCTTTGATAGGAATTAGTCAACCTGGTATATTAAGTTTTGAACCTACATATTCGGATGAATTGTCTGTTATAATGCAATATGGGTTTGAACATATGCAAGATGAAGAAAATGGTGGTTCTGTATATCTTCGATTATCAACTAAACCAATAGAACAATTGCCAAGAGAAATGTCTGAAAGTTTAAGAAAAAATATTATTAAAGGAGGATATTGGTTAAGAGAACCAGGACCAAGTCCTACTTTCATTATTATTTATCAAGGGATTGTAGCAGATGAAGTTATAAATGCTATAAATGTACTTGGAGAAAAACATAGGGATCTTGGTGTTTTGGCTATAACATCATCAGATATTTTGTTTCATGAATGGAAAAATAATAAAGTTTCTACAACATATAATACTCAAGATTCTCATATTGAGAATTTATTAAAAATTATACCAAAAGATTGCAAAATAATAAGTGTATTAGATGGTCATCCTATGACTTTATCTTGGATTGCTGGTGTATATGGACATCATTTAATTCCATTAGGTGTTAATGAGTTTGGACAAACTGGTACTTCAACAGATTTATATGAAAAATATAATATTGACAGTAGGTCAATAATAAAATCAGTTAATATTTAATTAAACTTAATTATAGTGTATAATTTATTTTTTGTTAGATTTAATTAGGAGTGACTTATGAAATCATACCAAGTTACTGAGTTTGGAAAACCTCTTGAATTAAGAGAATATGAAGATCCAACACCTAAAGGTAAAGAAGTTTTAATAAAAATTTCAGCCTGCGGAGTTTGTCATAGTGATTTACATCTGGCTGAGGGTTTTTTTGATTTGGGTAATGGAAAAAAAATCACTTTATCTGATAGAGGCACGAAATTACCTTTTACTCCTGGTCATGAAATAACCGGTGAAGTTGTTGCAAAGGGTGAAAATGCACAAGAAATTAATATTGGTGATAGAGGTATAGTTTTTCCATGGATTGGTTGTCAAGATTGTGAATCGTGTTTAAATGAAAAAGAAACTTTGTGTGAAAATCCTAAATATTTGGGCGCAAGATTAAATGGTGGTTATTCTGACCATATAATGATACCAGATGGAAAGTATTTGGTACCTTATGGGGATTTAGATCCTTATCAAGCAGCTCCATATGCATGCTCAGGTTTAACTGCTTATAGTGCATTAAAAAAAATTCCTAATACTAATATTGAAGAGTTTATACTTGTTATTGGAGCTGGAGGAGTAGGTTGCAATGGTATTTTGTTAGCTTCATCAATTCATAAAGCTAAAATAATAGCCATAGATATTGATGAATCAAAAAGAAATGAAGCAAAAAAATTAGGTGCGTTTGCTGCCTTTTCGCCGGAAGATAAAAAAGAAATTCTTGGACTTTGTGAAGGAAAAATTGTTGCTGCAATTGATTTTGTTGGCAATGAAGAGACTACAAATTTTGGAATTAATATGATTAAGAAAGGTGGCACGGTAGTAGTTGTTGGTCTTTATGGTGGATCAATATCATTATCTCTGCCTTTAATACCAATGAGATCATTAAATTTGAAAGGTTCTTATGTTGGTGAATTGAAAGAACTTAAGGAATTGGTTGAAATAATTAAAAGTGGATCAGTCAAATTGATTAATGTTAAACCTCAAAAATTGGATACAGCAAACGAAGCTATGAATGATTTAAAAAATGGTAAAGTAAATGGTAGAATTGTATTATGTCCTTAATTTTTATAGGTAAAAATTAGTGACTGATTTGAAGAATAATGAAGGACATTCTCATCACCATAATCATAGTGTCCTTCCAGAAGAACCAGAATTAAGAGTTAAGGCGATTGAAACCTTATTAATTCAAAAAGGACTAATTGATCCGGATACTTTAAATGAACTAATAGATACATATGAAAATAAAATTGGACCGAAAAATGGTGCAAGAGTTGTAGCAAAAGCTTGGGCAGATGATTCTTATAAAGAAAGATTATTAAAAAATTCAACTAAGGCAATAGAAGAGCTTAGTTACACAGGTAGACAAGGTGAACATATGGTGGTGGTTGAAAATACACCTGAAACACATAATATGGTTGTTTGTACTCTATGTAGTTGTTATCCATGGCCAGTTTTGGGTCTGCCCCCTTCGTGGTACAAATCCGATGAGTACAGAGCAAGGGCTGTTAGAGAACCTAGAAAAGTTTTAAAAGAATTTGGTTTGTCATTAAATGAGGATGTCAAAATTAAAGTTTGGGATTCTACTTCTGAGATGAGATATTTAGTTTTACCAATGAGGCCTATAGGTACAGAAGGGTTTTCAGAAGATGAACTTGCAAAGTTAGTCACAAGAAATAGTATGATAGGGACAGGTTTACCTGAACTAATGGATGACTAGACCTCATGATATGGGAGGTAGGTTTGGTGATGGACCAATTCCTATTAAAGTAAAAAATGGAAAATGTGTAGATGATGAGCCGGTTTTTAAGTTCAATTGGCATGCTAAAGCATTAGCTGTTACATTAGCATCAGCTTCTGTGGGAAAATGGAATATAGACAAAGGTAGGTTTTTTAGAGAATCTTTACCACCATCTGACTATAATAGATTTAGCTATTATGAAAAATGGTTATCAGCTTTGGTAAATTTGTTGATTGAAAAAAAATTAATAAATGCTGATGAATTAAAAAATGTTGTTGATGTAGTTACAAATAATAATAATTTTTCAATTAAACAAAAAAACCATGAACATAAAGATGTACTTAAGCCAAAGGATGTAAGTGTTACTTTAGGTAGAGGTGGTCCATCAAAAAGAGAAAATCTTAAAGAGCCAAAATATAAAATTGGAGATCATGTGAAAACCTTAAATTTTAGCCCTAATATTTTTAAAATTGGTGGTCATACAAGATTACCTATTTATGCAAGAGGTAAAAAAGGCAAAATAATACTTCAACATGATAGCCATGTACTTCCAGATAAAAGTGCGCATGATTTAGGAGATGGGCAAGAACATTTGTATACAGTTGAATTCACATCAAATGAGTTATGGGGTATTACAAATGGTAATAAAAATGATATTATTTGCATTGATTTGTGGGAAAGTTACTTAACCGATGATACCTAATCAATTAAATCACAAAACTTTTGAAAAACCTTGGCATGGACAAGTTTTTGCAATCACTGTTTCTTTATTTGAAAAAAAAATATTTAAATGGTCTGAATTTTCAGACTTTTTAGCTCAGGAGATTAAAAAAGATAATAATATGCTTAGAAATGGTTCAGATGATTATTTTTACTCTTGGGTAAAAGCTTTAGAAAGATTGTTGATAAAAAAGAAAATTACTAATTTCTCAAAAATAGTTGAAGTTAAAGATCTTTGGAGCTCCGCTTTTTTAAATACGCCGCATGGAAAACCAGTTAAAATAGGAGATATATAATGTCTATTAATTGTAAAGCAGCTGTAATACGGACTAACACTGCAAAAAAACCTTATGCAGTAAGTCTACCATTGTCTATTGAAGAAATTTCAATAGATCCACCAAGAGAAAATGAAGTATTAGTAAAAATTCATGGAGCAGGTTTATGTCATTCAGATCTTTCGGTTATAAATGGATCAAGATTAATGCAGTTACCTGCAGTTCTTGGTCATGAGGGATCTGGTGAAATTATTGAATTAGGTTCTGCTATTAAAGATATTAACAAAGGTGATCATGTTGTTTTTCAATTTTCACCATCATGTGGCAGATGTAGAAGATGCTTAGAAGGTAGACCTCAAGTATGTGAATTAGGAGCAGATACTAAAAAAAAAGGACATCTAATGTCAGGTGGAAGTCGTTTAAAAAGTGTGGATGGTAAAACTTTAAGTCATCATACAGGAATATCATGTATGTCAGAATATGCTGTTGTTGATAGAGGTTCAGTAGTTGTTATAGACAAATCCATCGCTCTTGATGAGGCGGCTTTATTTGGCTGTGCTGTTATGACTGGAGTTGGTGCAGTTATAAATACAGCAAGAATACGACCTGGAGATTCTGTGGCAATTTTAGGTTTAGGAGGTGTAGGGTTAAATGGAATTATGGGCGCAAAATTGGGTGGCGCAGAACACATTATCGGGATTGATATAGACCCTTCTAAATTTGAAAAAGCAAAAGAGCTAGGGGCGACTCATTGTTTTGACTCTCGTTCAAATGATTTTGTAGATGAAATTAGAGAGTTAACATCAGGCGGGGTTGATTATGCAGTTGATTTGGCTGGTGTTATGCCTGCTATGGAGGCAGCGTACAAAATTATTAGATATGGTGGGGCAGTGGTTACAGCTGGTTTGACTCCTGCTAATACAGAATTTAGTTTTCATCATAGTGATTTAGTGGCTCAAGAAAAATCTATTTTAGGAAGTTATATGGGGTCATGTGTACCAGTAAGGGATGTCCCAAGGTTTTTAAATTTATTTAAACAAGGTCGTCTTCCAGTAGAAAAACTAATTGATGATAAAATTGGATTTAAAGATTTAAATGCAGGTTTTGATAAACTAGATGATGGAAAAGTTATACGTCAAATTTTAGTACCAAGTATGTAAGATTATATCATTTTCCAATTTTTATAAAAAATTCCTCTGGTCTTTTTTAGCAAAAATCCAACAGCTGATAACAAAAATATCATTATGTGATTTAGATAACTAGGTCTCACAATATCTATAAATGCGCAGTACCTGATATCATCTTCTTCATTAAAGCTTTGATGAATTAAAGTGTCATCAAAAATAAATAAAGGACTTTTTTTCCAAATATTTGTTATACCGTCAGCCTCAATGTAAGAGCCGGTCTTTTTTACTTTATTAAAATTATACAAAATTCTATAAGTTAATCGCATGGGTCCAAAATGTCTTGATGTAGAAGTTTTTTCTCTAAACAATGACACTCCAATTGTTTTGATATAATTAAAACTTTTATTAAATTCAGGTATGCTCCCATCTAAAATTTTTCCATACCATTTATAAAATAACATGTTTCTATGATCCTTTGCACTTTGAAAACGATCTTCAATTTGTTTCTTGTTTTCATCAAATAATTTTATAATTTGATTAATTTCATTTTGATGACTTATAGGTAGGTTTTCAATTTTAAATGTGTGCAAGTTTTGGAATGACAAAAGATCTGCAAATAAATTTAGAGGGGATAAAGCAAAAGTTAGTATGCCTTTGCCAACGAAATATTCTTTTAAAAGGTCTAAATTCATAGTTTTATGTCTAGAAACATCTACAAGACCACAAATAAAAAAGAATGGAATTAAAGCAAAAAACCCCAAAAAAGAGTGAAAAAAAATGTAACTTGTCATTATAAAAAGGGTTAAAAAAATTTTTAAAATTATGTACATTTGTTCAACTATATTAATATATACATTAATTATAAATTTGTTATGTTCAACTTTTAATTTATTATAAAAATTTTTACATGGAGGTATTAATGCCTAGTTTTGATATAGTTAGTAAAGTAGATTCACCTGCCGTAGATAATGGGGTAAGTGGTGTTATAAAAGAAATTAGTACAAGGTATGATTTTAAAGGTAGCGTTTGCAAATTAGAAAGAGATGGTGAAGAGATAGTAATGCATGCTGATGATGAGTTGAAAAGAAAACAGATGGAAGATTTGTTAATTGTTCATTTGACTAGAAAAAATATAGATACAAATTGTTTACAGTTTCAAAAACCTGAATCATCCTCTGGCAATTCAATTAGACAAAAAGTTTTTGTGAAACAAGGAATTGATAGGGAAATTTCTCAAAAAATTATTAAAACAATTAAAAACTCAAAAATAAAGGTACAATCATCTATTCAGGGTGATGAAGTAAGAATTTCTGGAAAAAAAAGAGATGATCTTCAACAAACTATTAAATTAGTTAAAGATATGGATTTAAAATTTCCATTACAATATATTAATTTTAGAGATTAGTTCTATAAAATTAATTTAGTTGGTTATTATTTCAGCTCTTTTGTCCCTTGATCCCCAAGAGTTATTTTCAATGGCATGAAAAAAATTAGAAATATATTGATTGAATAAGGATGGTTCTTCCAAGTTTATCGTATGCCCAGTTTTAGGAACGATTACAAGTCCAGATGTGGAAATGTTTCTTTTTAAAAAAACACCTACTTCTAAACACATGTCATCTTCATCGCCATTAATAATTAAGGTTGGAATCTTTATTTTCATGATTTCATTTTTTAATTCAAATAAATTTGGTCGCTTACTCTGCACACCTAACAATGTATTAGCTGAACCAACTTGATTATGTTTTATAAGGCGATTATTAAAAATTTTCCAACCTTTATAGTCTTTGTTTTGAAATTGAACTCTAGAAGGACCAAGTCCATATTTATTTCCAAATTTTTGAATACCATTTTTTAAAATTTCGTTTGCATTATTTGTAGATTCCTTTGCGAATCCGGCTTCGTTTTTTTTGTTTAAAGATTTTTTTGCACCATATCCACAACCAGCTATAGTTAAACTTAATGCTCTTTTAGGAAGGTTTATTCCAAAATGTAGAGTAGCAAATCCACCCATAGATAAACCGACTATATGAGCTTTATTAATGTTTAGGCTATCCATGATGTTTTCAATATCACGCCATGCTCTTTCTTGACTGTAGAAATCTAGACTTTCAGGTACATCAGAAGGAGGATATCCTCTTGCTGAAAAAGTGATGCAATTGTAAAATCTAGAAAAAAAATTTACTTGAGGTTCCCAAC
>CACAMV010000020.1 GCA_902533695.1 uncultured SAR116 cluster alpha proteobacterium | reverse complement strand
GAAGCTGGAAAATTAGCTAATGAAAGTTTAGCACCTTTATATCATTCAGGAGACAAAAATCCTCCTAAACTAAGACAAGATCATGAAGTAGAAACATCCCCAGGATTTAAAAAGGCATTTAAATCACTTGCTACAGGTGGATGGGTAGGTGTTTCAAGTGACACCAATTACGAAGGCATGGGATTACCATTTAGAATGGCTGCAGCAGTAAACGAGTACTGGCAAGGAGCAAACATGTCTTTTGCACTTTGTAACCTTCTTAGCCAAGGCATCATGGATGCACTTACATTAGTTGGGACTGATACAGAGAAGAGAATATACCTTCCAAAATTAAATAAGGGGATCTGGACCGGAACTATGAACCTTACTGAACCTCAGTCAGGCACTGATCTAAGTACCATCAAAACAAAAGCTTTTTTTGATGGTAATAATTGGAGAATAAAAGGACAAAAAATATATATAACCTATGGTGAACATGATTTTGCAGAAAATATTGTTCATTTAGTCTTAGCAAGAACAGAAGGTGCTCCCGATGGGATAAAAGGTATTTCTACTTTTTTAATTCCAAAATATCTATTTGATGAAAAAGGT
Organism: uncultured SAR116 cluster alpha proteobacterium; assembly: GCA_902533695.1. Taxonomy (GTDB): domain Bacteria; phylum Pseudomonadota; class Alphaproteobacteria; order Puniceispirillales; family Marisalimonadaceae; genus AG-426-I14. The sequence goes on along the minus strand of CACAMV010000020.1, from coordinate 18,451 downwards.
AAAATTGGAAAAAGAAATGACTTAAAGTGTGTGTCAATTGAACATAAGTTAGGAATTAAAGCAAGTCCAACAGCTGTTATGTCTTACGGTGATGAAGAAGGAGCAATTGGTTACATGCTTGGCGAAGAAGGAAAAGGAATAGAATATATGTTCATTATGATGAACAGAGCAAGATTTGATGTAGGTCTGCAAGGCATGGCTATATCAGAAACTGCTAGGCAAAAAGCTCTTGAATATGCAAAAACAAGAATTCAAGGAGTGCCTATTAATAAATCAAAAGGTACGCCAATTATAGGACATGGAGACATAAAACGACAATTATTGCTGATGAGGTCTTTAACTGAATCTATGAGAATATTAATTTTAATTTCTGCTGAGATTATGGAAAAATCTAATAATGGTGACAACTTTTCTCAAAGATTAGAATCTTTTTTGATTCCAATCATTAAAGGTTGGTGCACTGAGTTAGCTCAAGAAGTAACAAGTTTAGGTGTCCAAATACATGGAGGAATGGGCTACATTGAAGAAACAGGGGCAGCACAAATACTAAGAGATGCTAGAATTTTACCTATATATGAAGGTACAAATGCAATTCAAGCGAATGATCTGATGTTCAGAAAAACTTTACGAGACGATGGTCATAGTGCCTTTGCATTATTGTCTAAAATAAACAGAGATACAAAACATGATTCCGCAATTTATAAATATACCTCTCTTTGCGAAGATGTAGTAAATTTTATTGTTGATCATAAGGATGACAAAGAAGCTCTTTCCTGTGTAAGTTATGATTTCATGATGGGTTTTGGATATTTAATTGGCGCTTGGTTGATGGAAAAATCAAAATTAAAGGCTTCTGAAAAATTGAACTCTGGTAGCGGTGACATAGATTTTTTGAAATCTAAGATTGTCTCATCAGATTTTTATAATAACCACATTTTGCCTCGTGTTTCTTTACATTTTAAGGTGGTTACAGAAGGATCAAAAATAGTTATGGAAACTGCAGATTCGTATGTGTAATTAATATAGAAATTAAATTTATTACATTTTTATTACATTTAACCTTTTGATTTTAAATGATTAATATTGCAATTTAATGGAAACATTAACTTTGTATTGATTTTAATTACTTTATTGCTAATTTTAAATTTTAGAGCTTATGTGGAAAATTTGCCTAGAAGATTTTTATTTTTCACGAAACTTAATCTAAAATTATAGTTTTAATGCAATTATTTTAGGGTGTTTTTTTGATAAAGTATAATATTAACAAATTTTATCCCGATTTTAACAAATGTAATACGTTTCCAAAAATTCTTAAGTTTAGATCAGATTCGATGCCAAATGATGTGGCCCTGCGTGATAAAGATTTGGGTATTTGGAACGAAACTAGCTGGCAAGAATATAATAAAAAAGTTTCAGAGTTAGCTGTTGGTCTTAATGCTGTAGGTTTTAAAAAAGGACAGGTAATGGCTTTAATTGGAGATAATAAACCTGCCTGGGTTTTTTTTGAAATTGCAGCTCAAGCGAATGGGGGCATGAGTTTAGGTATATATAGAGATACTCTTGATGAGGAAGTTGGTTATCTTGTCAAAGCAGCCGATGTTAATTTTGCATTTGCTGAAGATCAAGAACAAGTAGACAAGTTTATAAACGTTCAAAAAAAATTAAAAAAAACTATTAAAATTTTTTATGAAGACGGAAGAGGTTTGAAGGAACTTAATAATCCGAACATAATTGATATGGCAACATTAATGCAAGAAGGGAAAAAAGTTTTAGAAAAAAATCCTAAAAAATATGATGCTATGATAAACAAAGTTTCTGGGGATGTTGATGCAGTTTTATGTACGACTTCTGGCACTACTTCAAATCCTAAACTAGCTACACTTCCTGCCAATAAGTTTATCAACCATATTGCAAATTATCTTAAAGTTGACCCAAAAACATCTAACGATGAATATGTATCTGTTTTGCCCTTTCCTTGGATCATGGAACAAGTTTATGGTGTTGGTTTTAACTTACTAAGTGGTATGAAGGTAAATTTCCCAGAAAATGCAGATACAGCAATGGAAGATTTAAAAGAAATTGGTCCAACTTTTATGTTAGGAGCTCCAAGATTATGGGAACAAATATCTGCAGATATGAGAGCAAAAATTCTTGATTCGTCAAAATTTACTCAATGGATATTTAATACTATGGTTGAAAGAGGATTAAAAGCTGTAGACTTAGGAAATAGAGATTTCTGGGCAGACAAACTATTATTTACTCATTTAAAAGACAGACTAGGCTTTAGCAAAGTAACTTCAGCTGCAACAGGAGGATCAGCAATAGGACCAGACACTTTTAAGTTTTTTTTAGCGATGGGCATCCCATTAAGACAACTTTATGGTCAAACAGAACTTATGGGTGCGTATACCTTACAAAAACCTCCTGAAGGGGAAATGGATTGTGAAACCGTAGGTGTCCCATTCCCAGATTGCAAAATAAAGATCTTAAACCCAGATGCTAATGGGATGGGAGAAATAATTACAAAACATCCTAATATGTTTTCTGGATACTTTAATAACAAGAAAGCTCTTAAAGACTCAATAAAAAATGGCTGGATGCATACAGGTGATGCTGGATTTATAGATAAAAAAAATAGACTTACCGTAATTGACAGAGTAGACGACATAGCTATAAAATCAGATGGTATTAAATTTTCACCTCAAAATATTGAAAACAAGTTGAAATTTTCTCCATACGTTGGAGAAGCTGTTATATTAGGATCTAAAAAACCTTATCTAACAGCGATTATTTGCATTAGATTTTCAATTGTATCCAAATTAGCTGAAAAATGGCAACTGGCTTTTACATCTTATACAGGTCTAGCTGCTGATAAAAAAATTTACGACTTAATTCAATCTGAGATAGAAAAAGTTAATAACAATCAACCTAATAACTTAAAAATAAAAAAATTTTTATTACTGTTTAAAGAACTTGAAGCTGATGATGGGGAATTGACCAGGACAAGAAAAGTTAGAAGATCAGTAATAAATGAACGATATAGGTCATTGATAAGCTCTCTATATAAAAAAGATAAAATTGCCAAAATTAATACTGAAGTCACTTACGAAGATGGAAGAAAAGGTAAAATCAATGCATCTATGGAAATAAGAGCATTAGTTAAAAACCAATATGGAAATCAATAATGAGTTTGGAAAAAATACAAAATATTTCTTACGGTAAAAATGTAATTGAATTAAAAAATATCAGCCTCTCATTTGGTGGTGTTCAAGCATTAACTGACGTTTCATTTGAGGTGAAAAGAGGAGAAGTTTTTGCAATCATTGGACCCAATGGTGCTGGGAAATCGTCTATGCTTAATGTTATAAATGGATTTTATAAACCTACATCTGGAAAAATTAATTTTGCTGGTCAAGAACGATCACAAATGGAACCTGAATTTGCTGCAAAAAGTGGTATTGCAAGAACTTTTCAAAATATTGCCCTTTTTAAAGGCATGAGTACTTTAGACAATTTAATGACAGGGCGTTTATTAAAGCAAAAACAAAATCTATTTATGCAAGCTTTATATTATGGACCGGCTGAAAAAGAAGAAAGTTTTCATAGAGAACAAGTAGAAAAGGTTATTGATTTCTTAGATTTACAAATGATAAGGAGAACCCCTGTAGGTTCTCTTCCATATGGTCTCCAAAAGAGAGTTGAACTTGGAAGAGCTCTAGCAATGGAACCAGAAATACTTTTATTAGATGAACCGATGGCTGGAATGAATGTTGAAGAAAAACAAGATATGAGCAGATTTGTTCTAACTGCAAATCATGAACTGAAAACTACAATAGTTCTAATCGAACATGATATGAGCGTTGTTATGGATATTTCAGATAGAATAGTTGTTTTAGACTATGGCAAAAAAATTGGATCAGGCAAACCCCAAGAAATTAGAAATGATAAAGCTGTCATCGATGCATATCTTGGTATTACGGATGAGTAGGAGTCATTATCAATGAGTGTTGAATTGTTAAATTTTATAGAGACAGTTTTAAATGGTCTTATGTCTGGAATAATGTATTCTCTAGTTGCTCTTGGTTTTGTGTTAATTTTTAAAGCATCGGGTGTATTTAATTTTGCTCAAGGAGTTTTTGCTCTATTTGCGGCCCTAACATTAGTAGGATTCCAAACAGGACAAGTCCCCTTTTCTCACTTGATTAATGAATTGTTTGGAACCAAATTTCACCACTGGTATCCAGAAATACATAGTTTTCTTGCTATTTTTCTTACAATTCTAACTATGATTGTATTGGCTTGGATCATTGAACGCTTAGTTCTTAAACATCTTGTCAACCAAGAACCTATAATTCTTTTTATGGCTACCATTGGTCTCGCGTTTGTTTTAGAAGGAGTTGGTGATTTGATGTGGGGATCTGATGTAAAGGTATTAGATGTAGGAATTCCTAGTGGTGGATCAGTATGGCTTGAAAATGCAACTATTGGTCTTGCCTCTGAAGGCAGTGAATATTATGGGATGTATATAGACGTTTTAAATGTTTGGGCAACTGTAATAGCAGTTTTTTTGGTAACCGCCCTAGCAATTTTTTCACAATACACAAAGACCGGAAGAGCCTTAAGAGCAGTGGCTGATGATCATCAAGCCGCATTGTCCGTTGGAATATCTTTAAGAACGATTTGGGTATTTGTATGGGCAATGTCAGGTTTCATTGCCATGGTTGCAGGCATTATGTGGGGGACAGAATCAGGCGTTCAGTTTTCTCTTTCACTTATAGCATTAAAAGCTCTTCCTGTTTTAATTTTAGGCGGATTTACTTCAATTCCAGGGGCAATTATTGGAGGACTATTAATTGGTGTAGGTGAAAAATTAGCTGAAATTTACATTGGTGGACTTTTAGATATTGGCGCTATTGAAAATTGGTTTGCATATTTTATGGCGTTAGTATTTCTTTTATTTCGGCCTCAAGGATTATTTGGGGATAAAATTATTGAGAGAGTTTGATGATATATAAAGAAACAGGACAGTACAAATCAACATACCAATCTGACCATGCTATTTTTCCTTTAATGCAAGACAAGGTTGCCTTTGCAATTCTAATGATTATAGCTTTTTTTGTTGTACCATTTGTGGTTGATAGTTATTGGGAAAAAGCAATATTAGTACCTTTTTTAATCTACTCAATGGCAGCAATTGGTCTTAATATTTTAACAGGTTATTGCGGACAAGTTTCACTTGGAACTGGCGGTTTTATGGCTGTTGGTGCCTTTTCAACTTATAAACTGATGACTTCATTCCCTGATTTAAATATTATGTTAATTGTTATTATTTCTGGTTTTTTAACGGCTTTAGTAGGTATTTTGTTTGGTTTACCATCACTTAGAATTAAAGGATTTTATTTAGCAGTTGCCACATTAGCGTCACAGTTTTTCTTGGTATGGCTTTTTAATAAAGTCCCATGGTTTTATAATTATTCTGACACAGGTCAAATTACTGTTTCAGAAAGAACTATGTTTGGAATACCTGTTACTGGAGCAGAAGCACCTTCTTACGCAACTTATTTATTTTGCTTAACATTAGTAGTTGTTTTTGGTTTTGCCGCAAAGAATATGATTAGGAGTAAAATTGGTCGTTCATGGATGGCTATCCGAGATATGGATATAGCCGCAGAGATAATTGGAGTTCCGCCTTTAAAAACAAAGTTATCTGCATTTGCAATAAGTTCATTTTATATTGGTATAGCTGGATCTTTATATTTTGCTGTTTATCTTGGAGCTTTGGAAGTAACAGAATCTTTTGATATTATGGCAATTTCATTTCCTGTCCTATTTATGATTATCATAGGAGGTCTAGGCTCAATGTTAGGTTCTTTTTTGGGGGCTGCATTTATCGTTTTGTTACCAATCTTATTAAAAAACTTTATGGTAGATTTAGTTGGTTTATCAGCAGTTACTGCAAAACATTTTGAAATAACTATTTGGGGATTATTAATGGTTATTTTTCTTATTGTGGAGCCTCATGGGCTTGCAAGACTATGGTCCATCGCAAAAGAAAAATTAAGAAGATGGCCTTTCCCCTACTAATATAATAATATCTTTCCCCTACTAATATAATAATATAAGGTAGGGAATCAAATCTCAACAGGGAGGGAAAAATGAGATTAAAAAAATTATTTATGGGAATGGCAGTATCAGTCATTGCAATTGGTAGCTTTTTAGAAGTTGCAACTGCTGATCTAAAATTCCCTATGTTAGTATATCGAACAGGCGCTTATGCACCAAATGGCATTCCTAATGCTGATGGATTCGTTGATTATTATAGAATGATTAATGCGAGAGATGGTGGAATTGGCGGTGAAAAAATTGTATTTCCAGAATGTGAAACTGGTTATAAAACACAAGTTGGTGTTGAATGTTACGAAAAACATAAAAAAGGCGCTATGGTTTTTCAACCAATGTCTACCGGAATAACATATCAGTTAATTCCTAAAGCGACTGCTGACGGAGTAACAGTTTATTCCACTGGCTATGGAAGAACATCAGCTAAAAATGGGAAGGTATTTAAGTGGATCTTTAATGCACCTGCAACGTATTGGGATGGAGCTTCAATAGCTATCAGACATATCTTAAAACAAAATTTGGGTAACATTAGAAGTAAAAAAATTGCTCTTGTTTACCACAATTCTGCATACGGCAAAGAACCAATTAGAACCCTTGAAGTATTAGCTAAGAAACATGGATATAAGTTAATGCTATTGCCTGTAGATCATCCTGGACAAGAACAAAAAGCTACTTGGCTTAAAATAAGAAAAAGCCGTCCTGATTACATTTTAATGTGGGGCTGGGGCGTGATGAACTCTGTTGCAATCAAATCAGCCGCCTCAATAAAATTTCCAATGGAAAATTTCATTGGTATCTGGTGGTCTGGTTCAGAAAACGATGTTCTTCCTGCAGGAGCTGGTGCAAATGGTTATAAAGCTCTAACTTTCAATGCCCCAGGGACCGATTATCAAGTTCATAAGGACATAAAAAAATATGTTCATGAAAAAGGTAATGCATCTGGAGATGGATCACATTTTGGTACGGTCCTTTATAACAGAGGTCTTTTTCAGGCAATGGTTCAGGTAGAAGCAGCTAATGTTGCACAAAAAATGCATGGAACCTCAAAAATTACTGCCGCAATGTATCGCGATGGAATGGAAAATGTAAATTTAGATGCAAAAAGAATGGAGGAACTTGGTTTTAAAAACTTTTCACCTCCATTCAAAAACACATGTGAAAATCACGGTGGCAGTGGTTTAGCAGCTGTTCAACAATGGGATGCAAAAGCTAAAAAGTGGAATATGATTACCGACTACATGTACGGTGATAGTGAAGTTGTTAGTAAGTTAATAGCTGAAGATTCTGCTAAATATGCTAAAGAACAAAAAATTGCACTTCGTTGTAAATAAACTCCTTAGAGAGCCTAATTTTTAGGCTCTCAATTTTCTTTCGGACATAATAAATGAATTACGTATCTATAAAAAAAGAAAAAAATAATTCAGATTTGTTAGTAGTAAATAATATTGAGGTTGTTTATAATCACGTAATTTTAGTATTAAAGGGTGTGAGTTTAAATGTTAAAAAAGGAGGAATCACAACTCTTTTAGGTGGAAATGGAGCTGGGAAAACTACCACGTTAAAATCTATTTCAAATTTGCTTGCTTCTGAAAGAGGTGAGGTAACAAAAGGATCAATTAATTTTGATAACATTGACGTTCATGCACTTGATCCTTCTCAACTTGTGAAACTCGGTGTTATTCAAGTTATGGAAGGAAGACATTGTTTTGAGCATCTGACAGTAGAAGAAAACTTGCTTACAGGTGCATATACTAGAAAAAATTATAAACAAGTTAAAAATGATTTGGAAAGAGTTTATAACTATTTCCCAAGATTAAAAGATAGGAGAAATTCTCAGGCAGGTTATACATCCGGCGGAGAACAACAAATGGTTGCGATTGGAAGAGCTTTGATGGCTAATCCTAGAATGATATTATTAGATGAGCCATCTATGGGATTGGCACCTCAACTAGTAAAACAAATTTTTGAAATAGTTTATAAAATAAACCAACAAGAAGGTGTTACAATTTTATTAGCTGAACAAAATACAAATATGGCACTTCAATATGCTGAATATGCATACATTTTAGAAAATGGACGTGTTGTTATGGAGGGGACCGCAAAATCTATGAGAGATAATGAAGATGTAAAAGAATTTTATTTAGGTATATCCGGAGAAGGAAGACAATCTTATAGAGACTTCAAACAATACAGAAGAAGAAAACGTTGGTTATAAGATTTTAATGATAAAATGAATTCTATTTTTTTTGATAAACTTGAAACTAGATCTCTTGATCAAAGAGAATCAGAAAATTTAGCTAAGCTAAAAAATTTATTGTTCAGTGCTCAAAAAAATGACATACACAAAAATAGAATAAAAGGTGAAATAAAATCACTTGTAGATATAAAAAATATTGAGGTTTTCAGAAAAAGTGACCTAACTCAAAAACAAATTGAAAACCCACCTTTTGCAAGTTTAAATTTAAAACCATACAATACTTTTGCTCACATATACAGGTCTCCAGGGCCCATATATGATTTGGATGGATATGATGAAAATTGGTGGCGCTTTGCTAGAGCATTGTATGCAGCTAATTTTAAACGAGGAGACATTGTTCAAAATTGTTTTTCATATCATTTTACACCTGCAGGTTTAATGTTTGAAGAAGCTGCTAGAATACTTAAATGTACTGTATTTCCTGCAGGTGGTGAAAATTCTGAGGCACAAGTTGATATTATGTCTCAACTTAAAACAACATGTTTTGTCGGTATTCCTGATTTTCTTCGTATATTACTTGAAAAAGCTGAAGAAAAAAAAATTGATTTATCTAACCTTAAAAAAGCATTATTTTCTGGAGGTCCTTTATTCCCAAATGTAGCTGATTACTTTAAAAATAAAAATATAGAATTTTATCAATGCTATGGAACAGCTGATATAGGACTTATTGCTTATGAAGCTTCAGAAAATGACGGGATGATAATTGATGAAGATATAATATTAGAAATTGTTCGACCAGGAACAGGAGATCCTATTAAAGAGGGAGAGGTTGGAGAAGTGGTTGTCACAGTATTAAATAATTTTGAATTACCTATCATAAGGTTTGCAACTGGCGATTTATCATCTTTTCTCTCCGGAGAAAGTAAAACTGGTAGAACAAATAAAAGAATAAAAGGCTGGTTGGGAAGAGCCGATCAAACCGCTAAAGTAAGAGGCATGTTTATTCAACCTTCACAGGTTAATAAAGTTCTAATCAATTGTTTCAAATCGAACTTGAAAGGTAGATTAACAATCAGTAGAGAAAATAATAGAGATAATATGATTTTAAAAGTAGAATCAGATTTATTTAATTCATCAGAAAAAATAAATTTAGAAAAAAAAATTGTTGAAGAAATGAAAAAAATTTTTAACTTAAGAGGTGAATCAGAATTAGTTCCACCAAATAGCTTACCTAATGATGGGAAAGTGATTGAAGATATAAGAAACTTTGGAGAAAAAAATGAAAATTGAAGATATTAATGCCGTTGTAACTGGTGCAAGCAGTGGACTAGGCGAAGGCACAGCAAGACTTTTAAAAGAAAAAGGAGCTAATGTTTTTTTAATTGATCTAAACGAAGAAGGTTTGAAAAAAGTATCAAGTGATATTAATGCGGAATATTTTGTAGGAGATGTTTCCAGTTCTGAATTAATGACAAATGCAGTTAAAAATTTAGAAAATATTAATTGTCTAGTAAATTGCGCAGGTATAGCAGCAGGCGCTAAGGTGGTCTCTAGCAGAGGGGTTCATGATCTAAATTTATTTGAAAAAGTTTTGAATGTTAATTTGATTGGTAGTTTTAATATGCTTAGACTTTGTGCTGAGAAAATGCAAAGTAATGCACCAAATGAAGATGGTGAAAGAGGAATCATAATAAACACATCATCTGTAGCAGCTTTTGACGGACAAATTGGGCAAGCAGCTTATTCTGCTTCAAAAGGCGGTATAGTTGGTATGACATTGCCTATAGCTCGAGAATTAGCAAATCATGGAATTAGAGTTAATACTATTGCCCCTGGTTTGTTTGGTACTCCTATGCTTTCAGGCATGAGTGAGGAAGTTCAGCAAAGTTTGATTGCAACCACATTGTTTCCTAAAAGATTAGGTACTTCAAAAGAATACGCATTATTAGTTGAAAGTATCATCACTAATTTAATGTTAAATGGTGAAACAATTAGACTCGATGGATCAGTAAGGTTAGCACCTAGGTGAAGAAACATAATGAAATCTATGTATTTTGAAGATTTTGAAGTTGGTTTTACAATTGATACTGAACCAAAAAAAATCACTAAAGAAGAAATTGTTAACTTTGCCAAACAATATGATCCTCAAAGATTCCATATTGATGAAAATCAAGCTCGCAAGGGCCCTTTTGGCCAGTTAGTTTCAAGTGGATTTATGACTTTGGGTAAATCTTTTACCCAATTTTTTGAAACTGGTGTAATAGATAAAACAGGCATGGGCGCGTGGGGGATAGACGAATTGAGATGGATAAAACCAGTTTACCCAGATGATTCATTAAAAACAAAAATTGAGGTTTTAGAAAAAAAATTATCCTCAAAAAATCCCACTAAAGGCACTATAAGAACCTTACAAATAGTTTATAACCAAAATAACGAAATAGTAATGACTTGGATTTCAAACTTTTTGATTAAAGCAAAATCCTCAAATTAATTATAAATTGCTTCAATAATTACTGCGATTCCTTGTCCTCCTCCAATACACATTGTCGCCAATCCGTATTTCCCATTTCTTTTCCTCAATTCATAAATTAACTTAGTCATAATGATTGAACCAGTCGCCCCAACCGGATGACCTAAAGCAATTGCTCCTCCATTAACATTTACTTTTTCTGGGTCTAAACCAAGTTGCTGGTTAACTGCACAAGCTTGCGCTGCAAACGCTTCATTTGATTCAACTAAGTCAATATCTTTTACTTTTAAACCAGATTTTTGTAATGCCATTTTTGATGCTGGTATAGGTCCCATTCCCATTTCATCAGGTGCAACTCCACCGAATCCATATGAAATGATTTTTGCCAACGGTTTACCTTTTTTTGCATTTTTCTCGTTTGCTAAAATCATTGCTGAAGCTCCATCGTTTATACCTGAAGCATTTCCAGCTGTCACCGACCCCTCTTTTTTAAAAGCTGCTTTTAAACTAGATAATGTTTCTATTGTTGTTTCAGGTTTTGGATGCTCATCTTTCTTAAAAATTTCTAAGCCCTTCTTAGTATTTATTTCTATTGGTAAGATTTGATCTTCAAAAATTCCATCGTTAATTGCTTTTTTTGCTCTCATTTGACTAACCAATGCAAACTCATCTTGCATTCTCCTACTAATCTGATATCTTTCTGAAATATTTTCGGCAGTGATCCCCATATGACCATGTCCAAAAGGATCCTGTAAGGATCCTAACATCATATCAAAAACTTTGGCATCCCCCATTCTAGAGCCCCACCTAAATCCTTGAACTACATGAGTTCCACTAGACATTACTTCAACACCACCTGCAAGAACTGTTTCGGCATCATTTAATATAATTAGTTGAGTTGCACTGACAATAGCTTGTAACCCAGATCCACACAATCTGTTGACTGTAAATGCTGCTGATTGTTGTTTTAATCCAGATTGCAAAGCTATCACTCTGCTTACATACATATCTCTTGGTTCAGTATGAATTACATTACCAAAAACTGCATGATTTATTTGTTCCGTATCAAACTGGGATCTTTCAATAGCTTCCTTAGCCACTAAAGTTCCTAAATCCACAGGATGAAATTTTTTTAATGCTCCTCCAAATGTCCCTATTGGTGATCTAACAGCTGCCATTATATATACATTATCCATAAATTAACTCCAATATTTCAAAAAATTATTTTTTAAATTTTAAATCACCTTCATTAAGCGGTTCAAAAAAATGGTTTACCCAAACATCATCAACTTTGTCTAATCTATTTGGTTGCCATTTTGGATTTCGATCTTTATCTATTAACATGGCTCGAACACCTTCATAAAAATCGCCTGATGATTGACATTTTTGAACCATCCTATATTCCATAACTAATTCTTCACCTAGGTTCATATTTTCTGCTTCTAATATTTGTTTAAGAGTAATTTTAAGAGAAGTTGGTGATTTGACAAGAAGATCTTTTTCTGTCGAAGCTAAAAATTCGTTACCATCTCTCATTAAAATTTTAATTTCTGCTAACATTTTTTCTATTTTGTCATGTTCAAAAATTTTACTTATCAACTTTTCGTTTGTTTCAATCACGCTATCATTCTTAGGTTGAGATGAAAAATCTTTAATAATTTTTGAAATATCTTTTCCTTCTGCCGAACTATTTTGTAAAATTGCCTCTTTTAAATTATCTATTTTTTTTGATTCTACATGATAATTAGCTAAACCAACTTTTAGGAGATCATAAGATCTGAGTCTACTTCCAGTTAAGCCTAACCACAATCCTATATAATTAGGTAATCTTGATAATAACCACCCTCCTCCAACGTCAGGGAAAAGACCTATAGCAGTTTCAGGCATAGCAAATATAGTTTTTTCTGTTGATATAATATGGCTTCCATGCATCGAGACCCCAACACCTCCTCCCATTGTTACACCGTCAATAATAGCAATAAATGGTTTTTTATATTTATTGATTTTATAGTTTAATAAATATTCATCATAAAAAAAATTTCGAGATAATTCACTAGGAGCTCCGCCTTCTGCAAGGACTTGATTTCTTAGATTAACAACATCTCCACCAGCACAAAATGCCTTTTCTCCAGCGCCTTCTATAATGACAGCTTTTATATCAGAATCTTTTTCCCACTCATTCAAATGTTGGCTAATTGATTTTACCATCTCATATGTGAGAGCGTTTAAACGATCGGGTCTATTCAAAGTTATCATCCCTACATTATTATTAGTTTCAAATATAACTTCTTGTAACATTTTAATACTTCTTTCCCTGATCTATAAGACTTCTTGAGATAATTAATCTCATTATTTCATTTGTTCCTTCTAAAATTTGATGCACCCTTAAATCTCTAATTAGTCTCTCTAATGGAAAGTCTTTAAGATATCCATAGCCTCCATGAAGTTGTAATGCTTCATTACAAATTTGAAAACATACATCAGTAGCAAACCTCTTCGCCATGGCACAATTTTTTGTCGAATTCATATCTTTAATATCAAGACTATTAGCTGCTTTATAAACCATCAATTTTGCTGCATCTAAATTTGTTGCCATATCTGCTAATTTGAACTGGTTTACTTGAAATTGGTTGAGAGATCTCCCAAATTGCTTTCTTTCAGAAGTGTAACTTAGCGCATTTTCTAATGCTAATGTTGCCCCTCCAATTGAACACGCAGCAATGTTAACCCTGCCTCCATCCAAACCTTTCATCGCTAATTTAAATCCTTCTCCTTCATTACCAACTAAATTATCAATAGGTACCTCACAATTATCAAAATTTACAGTTGAGGTATGTTGACTGTTCCAACCCAATTTTTTTTCTCTTTTTCCAAAAGAAAGTCCCTTTGTTCCCTTTTCAATCAAAATACAGGAAATACCATTTGAACTTGTTTCATCAGTTCTACACATAACTGCATATAAATCACTTGAAGGTCCTCCAGAAATAAAACTTTTTGAACCATTAATGATGTAAAAATTATTACCTTTTTTCTTTGCTGTTGTTTTTAGAGCTGCTGCATCGGATCCTGAACTAGATTCTGTTAAACAATAACTTGAAATTAGATCCATAGACGAAAGTTTTGGTACAAATTTTTTTCTCAAACTTTCAGATCCATGACTGTCTATCATCCAAGCAACCATGTTATGAATAGATAAAAATGCTGCAGTTGATACACATCCTCTTGATAACTCTTCAAATATTAATGCGGCTGACAATCTATTAAGGCCTGAACCACCATATTTTTCATCAACATAAATAGCAGCAAGTCCAAGTTCTGCAGATTTTTTTAGTGTTTCGATCGGAAAAATTTCTTTCTGATCCCATTCCGAAGCATAAGGCATTAGCTCTGTTTCTGAAAAAGATTTTGCCATTTCTTTAATTGAAATTTGATCTTGATCTAAATTAAATTCCATAACCTAATACTATAAAATTTATAACTCACTCAATATCATTGATGAAGCTTTCTCAGCAATCATCAAAGTAGGAGAGTTGGTGTTACCTGATGTAATTGTTGGCATAACTGAAGCATCAACAATTCTCAATTTATCAAGACCATTTACTTTTAAATTTGGTTTTGTAACAGATCCGGGATAATTTCCCATAGCACAAGTACCAACTGGGTGGAAAATAGTAGTTCCAATGTCTCCAGCAACTTTTTTTAGTTCTTGTTCTGTTTGAAATTGTTTTCCAGGTGCATGCTCAATAGGATTATATTTGTTCATCGCAGGTTGGTTTATTATTTTTCTAGCTAATTTAATTGACTTTACAGCAACTGTTTGATCGGATTCAACAGATAAGTAATTAGGATCAATTTTAGGTGGAACAAGAAAATCATTCGATCTAATATGGACAGTACCTCTGCTCGCGGGATTTAAATTACATACACTTGCAGTCAATCCAGGAAAGTCATGAAGAGGATCTCCAAATTTATCTAAAGAAAGTGGTTGTACATGAAATTGAATGTTCGGCATTTCAAAATAAGAATCTGACATAGCAAAAACACCTAACTGACTCGGAGCCATTGACATAGGCCCAGTTCTTTTCAAGAAATATTCCAATCCTATCTTTAATTTTCCAAAAACTGAATTAGTTTTTTCGTTTAATGTCTCGGCACCTTTAAGTCTATATATCACTCTCAATTGAAGATGATCTTGAAGATTTTCTCCAACATTTTGATTATTGACTTTTATTTTTATTCCATATTTTTTCAATATCATGGGATTTCCTATCCCAGATAATTCTAATATTTTTGGTGATCCAATTGAACCAGAAGATAATATCACTTCTTTATTACTAATTAATTTAATTTTTTTATTTTTAAAATTTATATTAACTCCTGAAGCGACTTTTCCTTCTACAATTATGTTTGTTACTTCACAATTCTTAAAAATTTTTAGATTTTTCCTGTGCTTAATTGGTTTCAAAAAAGCTTTCACAGAGTTAAGTCTTAACCCATTTTTTTGATTAACTTTGAAATAGGAAACTCCAAAATTATTGCCATTATTAAAATCTTCAATTTCAGGAATGCCAGCTTGAACAGTTGCATGTTGGAAATCATCTAAAATTTTCCAAGAAAGTCTTTGCTTATCAACCCTCCACTCTCCTCCAGACCCGTGGAATTCATTACTTCCATTAAAATTATCTTCTGTTTTTTTAAAATATGGCAATACATCATCCCAACCCCATCCAACATTTCCTAATTGTCTCCAATGATCATAATCCCTTGATTGACCTCGCATATAAATCATTCCATTAATTGAAGAACATCCCCCCATTACTTTGCCTCTAGGATAATTCAAAGATCTACCGTTTAAGCCATCCTGTTTTGTTGTTTTAAATAACCAATCTGTTCTTTTATTTCCCATACAATATAAATATCCTACCGGAATATGTATCCAGTGATAATTATCATTGCCACCTGCTTCGATCAAAGCAATTTTCAAATTTTCTTTTTGTGAGAGTCTATTTGCTAACAAACATCCAGCAGTGCCAGCACCGACAATAATTATATCAAAAACTTGTCTATCCATTAATTAAAACCTAAAGTATTTAGAAAAAACTTCTAATCTAAAATTTAATTATTTGATAAAATTTTTGATTAGTAAATGAATTTTGTTTTGTAGAGGCAAAAAAATGATTGGTCAACAAGATAATGATCTAAAAATAGCACATATTTTAAATTCAGTAAATACAATAGCAATGGTTGGTGTAAGTAAAAATTGGAAACGTCCTTCAAACTTTGTGATGAAGTATCTTCAAAAATGTGGTTACAAAATTATTCCTGTTAATCCAAATGAAGCTGGAAATTTTATTCTAGATGAAATGTGTTATGGAAAATTAACAGACATACCAATTAAAATTGATATGGTCGATGTCTTCAGAAAGAGTGAAGAATGTCTCAGTATTGCAAAAGAAGCTATAAAAATTAAGCCAAATGTTTTTTGGATGCAATTAGGTGTTACAAATGAAAAAGCAATAAAATTAGTTAAAAAAAATGGAATAGAAGTAATTTACAATAAATGTCCTAAAATTGAACATTCAAGAATTTTTGGATCTCTTGGGAGTGGTGGTTTCTATTCCAAATTAATTTCATCCAAGAAACAAAATTTAATGATAAACAAAAAAAAATCTATAAATAGTGGTTTTTTTGTTTCGAAAAATTTAGAAACATTGTCTGTGCATGCTGGCACCTTCCCAGACACTTCTACTGGAGCAAGAAGTTTTCCTATATATCAGACCACTGCTTTTACATTTGATGATACTGATCATGCATCAAGTTTATATAATCTGCAAGAGCCTGGGAATATATATGCTCGATTATCTAATCCCACTACGGCTGCTTTGGAACAGAGAATTGCCTCACTAGATAATGGACTTGGAGCGTGTTGTGTTTCTTCAGGACACGCTGCTCAATTAGTAGCTTTATATCCTATTTTAGGACCTGGGAAAAAAGTTGTGGCTAGTTCAAAATTATATGGTGGTTCAATAACTCAATTTACAAAAACTTTTAAAAATTTTGGTTGGGAAGCAACTCTTGTTGATATAAACAATTTGGACCAAGTTCAAAATGCTGTTAAATCAAAAAATGTTAGGGCATTGTTTGCAGAAAGTTTAGCAAATCCTGAAGGAAACATATGCGATATTTCTAGTTTGTCAAAAATTGCAAATCATTCGAATATACCTCTAATTATTGATAATACTATGGCTACACAAGCTTTGTGCAAACCTGGGGATTATGGAGCCAATTTAATTATTTATTCTACAACAAAATTTTTGTCTGGTCATGGCAACGCTATGGGTGGGGCAATTGTAGACATGGGCTCATTTGACTGGGCAAATGGAAGAGAATTTAATAAATTAACAACTCCTGACACTTCATACCATGGCATTAATTTTTATGAAACTTTTGGCAATTTATCGTATATAAATTATTGTCACGCATGCGTATTAAGAGATCTGGGAACTACTATGGCTCCATTTAATGCATATTTAACTTTAACAGGCTTAGAAACTCTCAAATTAAGAATGCAAAAGCATATGTTTAATGCTTCTAAAGTTGCATTTTTTTTAAAAAATCATCAAAAAATAAATAATGTTTCCTGGGCCGGATTCAAAGAAAGTACATTTCATGAGCTAGCTAAAAAATATTTTAAAATAGGATTCGGTTCAGTTTTTACATTTTCAGTAAAATCAGGTTATGAAGGAGCAAAAAAGTTGGTAGAAAACTGTAATTTGCTATCTCATCTTGCGAATGTTGGTGATACAAAATCTCTTATAATTCATCCAGCCTCAACAACACATAGACAACTTACATCTGAGCAAAGAGAAGCAGCCGGAGTAGGTGATTCCATTATTCGAATTTCCGTTGGAATAGAACATCATAAAGACATTATTAAAGATTTGAATGATGCTCTTAAAATTATTTAACTTGACCAAATTGGATCTCTTTTCTCTAAAAATGCTTCAACACCCTCTTTTGCATCTTTTTCCAGCATATTTAGCGCCATAACTCTTGAAGTATATTCATAAGCCTCATTTAAAGATAGTTCTAACTGATTATAAAACGCTTCTTTACCAATCTTCACTGTAGATTTCGGTTTTGATGCTATTAAATGGGCAATCTCTAAGGTTGATTTTTCAAGCATTTCATGTGGAACACATTTATTAATCAAACCAAATCTAACTGCTTCATTTGCGCTAATACTTTGTCCTGTAAACAACATTTCCATTGTTTTTTTTCTATTTAAATTCCTTGATACTGCTACCATTGGTGTTGAACAAAACAAACCTATGTTTACACCCGGTGTCATAAAAGTAGCATTTTCAGATGCAATAGCTAAATCACAAGTTGCAACTAATTGACAACCTGCTGCCGCTGCAACTCCAGGTACTTCAGCAATTACAGGTTGAGGTATAGTCAATAATTTTTTCATTAATTCTGAACACTCTTTAAACAAAGTTATAAAAAAATCTTTATTGTTACGATTATCTTTTAATTCTTCTAAATCATGCCCTGCAGAAAACCCAGGGCCGTTAGAAGTAATTATAAGTACTTTCATTTTCTTTTGTTTAGACAAAACATCAATTGCTTCTCTTAATTTTTTTAAAACTGAAAGAGACAAC
>CACAMV010000019.1 GCA_902533695.1 uncultured SAR116 cluster alpha proteobacterium | reverse complement strand
TCCTTGAATTAATTTTTTTTCAGAAATTTCCTGTGTTGATAGGCTATGTTTAAGCACAGAATAACTTTTGACAATTTCATATAATTCACCTGTCAGGTTACTTTTTAGGATTAGAGTTATTAGGTAGTAAAACTTATTGGTTTAAAAAAGATGTGATATTGATTGGTTCAGAGTTTTTAACCAGATATTATGAGCTAATTTTACAACAAAAAGTTAATTCTATCACTAAATTCACTTCTTCAGAGATGACTTTAAAGGGATTAAATTATTTTAAAAATAATTTAAATCTAGCTAAATTAATGTCATCATAATATTATGAAATGTAGACCGATTATAGCGATTTTGAGAGGCATTAAGCCTATAGAGGCTGAATCAATATCTGAAATCCTTATGGATTCCGGTATTAAAATTATTGAAGTTCCTTTAAACTCTCCTTCACCTATAGAAACATTAAATAGAATGGTTGATTTTCACGGGGATACTGGGATTTTTGGTGCAGGTACCGTTTTGAATATAGGTCAAGTAGAAGAAGTTCACGCAACTGGAGCAAAGTTAATTGTTTCACCAAATACAAATATTGGGGTAATAAAAAAAACAAAAGAGTTAGGCATGATAAGTTTGCCAGGTTGTTATACAGCAACCGAAGCTTTAATGTCTTTGGAAGGTGGAGCTGATGGTTTAAAATTTTTTCCTGCATTCAAAATGGATGCAATGGGTTTTCAGGCGCTATCAGCAATTTTACCTTCTGACATCATGTCATTCGCAGTTGGTGGAATCGATATCAATGACTTTGAAAAATGGTTATCTGTTAATGTTACAGGTTTTGGACTTGGGTCATCGTTATATAAACCTGGAATAGATCTAATAAAAATTAGAGAAAAAACTGAAGAAGTAATTAAAGTTTTTGATAAAGTTAGTAATAATAAATTAATTGATATCTAATTTTAGAGTGAAATAATGTACGCTAGATCAATTAAAATTAGTTTTAAGGACAAAGTTTCCAAAGAGATGTTTATAAATTTTATAGATAATAAGGCTGACTCTCAAGGCATGAAAAACAGAACTTTATTAAAATTTATTTTTGATAACTCAGATAGACAGGCCACTTTGTTTCTTGTTTTACCAGATTATAAAACATACAAAAAGGACAATGATAATTTAGCTGGACCAATAATGGAGTCTTTTAGTAATCAAGGTTTGAAAGTTGATTTAAATGATGGTGAGATTATTGGTTTAAAGTTTGTTTCATCTAATTATATTCCCTTTCTTAAAGAAGAGACATCATTTTATGATCAAAATTAATGCTTATGAAGAATAACAAAAGTTGGGAACTATTACTGTTTAAAAAATTAAAAATTTATAATGTAAAAATTTTTAGTTATGTTCCTGATGCTGGTCATAAATATCTAATAAATAAATCATTGAATGACAATCATATCTTTTCCATTCCATTGACATCTGAGCAAGAGGGTATAGGCATTTCTGTAGGAGCATATTTAGGCGGACAAAGATCCGTTTTGCTTATGCAAAGTAGTGGTGTTGGCAATTGTGTTAATCAATTTTCATTGATTAAACATGGCCATTTCCCATTTTAACAATAATAAGTATGAGAGGTGAAAAGGGAGAAAATAATCCATGGCAAGTGCCAATGGGAGAGGCAGTTAAACGTGTTTTAGATGCTATGAAAATAGAATCAATAATAATAAAATCAGAAAAAAATTTAGAAGAAAAAATTGATAAAGTTTTTTATGAAGTTTATAAAAAAAATAAAGCTAGAGCAATTATGTTGTCACAATCTTTATTAGGTTTTAAAAATTTTTAATTATGACGAAAACAAATATAAAATATTTAGATAGAAAATTTGCTATTCCAAAATTAATAACTAATTCTGAAAAATTTTTGATCGTTTCTGGGCTAGCTGGTTCAGCAAAAGATATAGGACATCTGACCAGAGAAAGTCCTAATGTTTTTTTATTTGGTGGAGCTATGGGTGGTGCGCTATCAACCAGTTTAGGGTTAGCTTTATCTAAGCCATGTCAAAAAATATTATGTGTGTCTGGAGATGGTGATATTCTAATGTCATTAGGGTCTTTAGCTACAATTGGATCATGTAAAATTAAAAATTTATTAATAATTTGTATAGATAATGAAAGTTATTTAGAAACAGGCAATCAAAAATCACATACTGCAAATGGTATCAATTTAGACAAAATTGCATCAGGTTGTGGTTTGTTAACAAAAAATGTGGTTACAAAACAAGATTTAAAAGAAGCGTCTTTATTAATAAATAATTTTTTTGAAGGACCATTATTAATTAACTTAAAGGTAAACTCTTCACCTCCACCAAATTATTCTAGAAATTTTAATGCTTATCAAGAACAAACTAAGTTTAGATCTTACGTGAAGAAGATTTAACTTGATATTTTTTTAATATTATAATAAACATTTTGTTACCTAGGTAACGTTACCTAGGTAACTTTTTTGTTATGGAAGAAAATTTTGAAAATAACATAGGATTTTTGTTACATGATGTAACAAGGCTTATGAAAAGATTGTTTGATAAACGTATGTCTACGTTAAACCTTACCAGGTCACAATGGTGGGTGTTAAATTTTCTATATTTTAATGAAGGCATTAATCAATCAGATTTTTCTATTTTACTAGATATTGAAAAAGCACCATTGAGTAGATTGCTAGCAAGAATGGAAAAAAAAGGCTGGTTGGAAAGAAGAAATGACAAAAATGATAAAAGGATAAAAAATTTGTTTTTATCAAGAAATATTAAACCCGTGATAATGGATATTAGGGATATGGCTAATTTAACAAGAGAAGAAGCCCTTTCTGGCTTGAATAAAATGGAACAAAGCATTTTAAGAGATCATCTTTTAAAAATCAAAAAAACTTTATCAAATAAGGATATCTAAGAAAAAATGTATATAAATATTTTTAAAAACAGATTTTTTTTGTTGGTAGTTTTTCCAGCAATCGCAATTTTATTTTCCTTAGGTTATTATTATTCACTAGGTAAATATGTAAAAACTGAAAACGCATATATTAAAGCACCTATAATTTTAATTCAAAGTGAGGTTTCTGGAAAAATAAAAAATGTATTCATAAAAAACAATCAATTTGTAAAAAAAAATGAAAGACTTATAGAAATTGAGACAGAAAGACTCAACATTGAATTTATTAAACAAAAAGAAATTTTAAATACAATTGCTGAAGAAATTAATAATAGAAAAGCAAAAATCTTAGAATTGGAAGAAGAAATAAAATTATACCAGAACAACTTAAAATTTAGAGAAAATGAAATAATTAGGGTAAAAAAATTAATTCAAAATCAGATCAACTTAGCAAAAAATAAAATAAATTATTATAAAAATGAAAATAAAAGAGTTAAGAATTTACATAAAAATCAAATTTTGCTAGCAGAAGAAAAATTAGAATTTTTAAAAAAAGAATATTTACGAAATAAACTATTAGTGAAAAATGGGGTTGGATTACTCACTAAATTAGACTCATCAAAACATTTGTATGAAAGTGCAAAATATGATTTAGTTTCTCTTAAATTAAAAAAAGATTTAGATGAAATAAAGTTTTTAAGTGATAACGCCGAGAAAAATTTAGTTTCTGTAAAACTTAGAAAAGATTTAGATGAAACAAGATATCTTTATGAATCTGCAGTACAAAAACTAAAACTTACCAAAAAAAAGAAAGAAACTATCTTAACTAAATTAATGGGAAAGAAAGATTTAGATATTAGAGAACACCCTCTTTACTTAAAAAACTTAGCTATTTTAAATCAAATTAAACTTAATCTAAAGAAATCTATAATTTTAGCAGACGAAAGTGGTTTTATTGGACAAATGAATTTAGAAAATGGCGAGTATATAAAACAAGGACAAAAACTTTTCGTTATAATTGAGCAAAGTAAAATTTACTTAGAGGCTAACTTAAAAGAAACGCAAATGACTAATGTAGAAGTTGGCCAAAAGGCAACTTTTATTCCTGATACATTTCCAGATTTAAAATGGAATGCAGTTGTTGAAAGTATAAGCCCAGCAACTGGTTCTGAATTTGCAATTTTACCTGCCCAAAATTCTTCAGGAAACTGGGTTAAGGTAGTTCAAAGGTTACCAGTTAGATTTAAAATCCAAAAACCTATTGACAAAAAAAATATAGAATATTCTTCACAGAAACTAAGATTGGGAATGACTGTATCAGTTGTAATTGATACACAATACATAAGACAGGTTCCTGTTATAATTAAGCCATTTACAAAAATTTTTAAAATTTTCTAATTAAACAAGATGAATACGTTTGTATCAGAAAAGGATGAGTCATTTAAGTGGTTTATTCTTGGTACAGCTACTTTTGTAACAATGTTATATGCTATGGCAGTAACTATTGCTGCTATCGCTTTACCAGATATGCGAGGCACTATGTCTGCTACTCAGGATCAAATAACCTGGGCGATTACTGGAAATATAGTTGCTACAGCAATTTTCACACCATTAGCTGGCTGGTTAGCTACAAGATATGAAATAAGAAATATATTACTTTTTAGTGTGATAGGATTTATGCTTTCTACATTCTATTGTGGTATTTCAGACAACCTTGAAGAAATTGTGTTAGCTAGGTTTGCACAAGGTGCCTTTGGTGCTCCATTGCCCCCTCTATGTCAAACATTAGTTCTAGGCGTTTTTCCTCAAAAACAAAGATCTTTAGCCATGGCTGTATGGGGTATGGGCACAATTTTAGGACCAGTTATTGCACCAACATTGGGTGGGTATTTAGGTGAGATGCTAAATTGGAGATGGGTTTTTTACACACTTATACCTTTTTGTTTTGTTGCGTTATTAATGGTCATTGCCACGGTACCAATTTACAAATCAAAATTAAAAGAAACGTTTGATTGGATAGGATTTATTTTTTTAGCTATAGCTGTAGGATCCCTCCAAGTAATGCTAGATCGAGGTGAAAGAAATGGTTGGTTTGATAGTTCAGAAACATATATAGAATTATTTATATGTATTTTTAGTTTTTATATTTTTTTGTCCCACAGTCTTACTTTCAAAAAACCATTTATTAACTTAAATATCTTTAGGGATTGGAACTATTCAATAGGCCTAATATTAATCTTCTTTTTTGGCATGTTAAATTTTGTTCCTGTTGTAATTTTTCCAACTATTTTGCAAGAGTTAAAAGGTTATCCTCAGTCAATAATTGGTCTGCTAATGGGAACTAGAGGTTTAGGAACTTTTTTTGGTTTTTTCATTATGGCATTTGCAGGTAGATTGGATCCGAGATTTTCTTTAACTATTGCTTTTTCTTTGCAAGCATATGCGGGTTGGTATATGTCAACATTTAACATAGACATGACTTTTTATGAAGTAGGAGTGGCAAGTTTCATTCAAGGTATCGGAGTTGGTCTTGCTTGGCCTCCAATTAGTGTTATAACATTTACAACCATGAATAAAAATTTTTATAGCGAGGCTACTGCTATGTTTCATTTAATCAGAAATATTGCCTCAAGCATTTTCATTGCTTGTTGTGTTGCAGTTGTTTTGCACACAGGTCAAATGAACTTTGGATATATCAGTTCTCTAGTTACTAGCTGGAATGAGGGTATTTTGCTTAATTTTGATGGAGAACAAATTCATAATCTTAGTGAAATTACAATTGCTAATTTAACTATGGAATTAAATAGACAAAGTCTTATGATTGGATATATAAATGCTTTTAAATTATTCGCATGGGTAAGTTTATTAACTATACCGTTTTTATTTTTAATAAAAAACTCTAAAGAAAATTAGAGGATAAATTTTGCAAAAAGTAATGCTATTTGATGGTGGAATGGGTCAGGAGCTTGTAAAAAGAAACTCAAGCCAAAAAGACCCACTATGGTCATCTAAAGCATTGATTGATAATTTTCAATCAGTTATTAACTTACACAAAGAATTTTTGGAGGCAGGTTCATCAGTAATAACTCTTAATTCCTATTCATGTACTCCACAAAGGTTAAAAAGATTAGGGCTAGAAGATATGTTTGAAAAACTTCAAAAAATCTCAGTTAAGGCAGCTAAAATAGCTATAAAAAGTAATTCAAAATTTAAAGACGTTAAAATTGCAGGATGTTTACCTCCACTTGAAGGAAGTTACAAACCAAACTTAGTAATTACTAGGAATGAAGCACTTGAAAGTTATAGAGAAATAATCAAGATGCAACAGAATGATGTTGACTTTTTTATTTGTGAAACAATGTCTTCAATAGAAGAAGCAATAATTGCACATGAAGCTGCAAGTTTTTCTGGAAAGCCAATTTTGATTAGTTTTTGTGTATCAGAAAACGATGGTGGCAGGCTTATTTCTGAAGAAAAGTTGTTTGATGCTTGTAGCACTTTTGAGAACAAAAATGTTTTAGGTTTTTCTATTAATTGTTGCCAATTTGAGGTTGTAGAAAATTCTTTAGAAGTTTTTAAAAATTTTTTATTTCCTTTTGGAGTTTTGCCGAATGGTTTTAAAACTGTTAAACCTTTAAAACCTGGTATGTCAGTTGATGTTCTTGAAAGAAGAATAGATGTTAAACCTTCAATGTTTGTAAAATATGGGATAGATTGGTTTAATTCTGGATGTAGGTTTGTTGGAGGTTGTTGTGAAATAGGTCCCAATTTTATCAAGTCATTAAATAATGAAATAATCCGACTAAAACTAAATAAAGAATATAATTTAAATCTATAGGAGAATTAATTAACAATGGAATTTAAAGGAACTAGTGAATACATTTCTACAAAAGATCTTTCTGTAGCAGTTAACGCTGCAATTAATATAGAAAAACCTCTTTTAGTTAAAGGTGAACCTGGGACAGGGAAAACTGAATTAGCCAGACAAATTGCTAAAAGTTTGAAATTAGAAATTATAGAATGGAGTATTAAATCTACTACTAAAGCGCAACAGGGGCTATATGAATATGATGCTGTGACAAGGTTAAGGGATAGCCAAATCAATAAGGATAAGATTGATGATATTTCTAATTACATAAAAAAAGGTAAGATTTGGTCATCATTTGAAACTGAAAAGAGATCAGTTCTTCTAATAGATGAAATTGACAAAGCTGATATAGAGTTTCCAAATGACTTATTGCAAGAGTTAGATAAAATGGAATTTTATGTTTTTGAGACGGGAAAGGTTGTAAAGGCAATGAAACGACCAATAGTAATTATTACGTCGAATAATGAAAAAGAATTACCCGAAGCATTTCTTAGAAGATGTTTTTTTCATTACATTAAATTTCCTGATTTTGATACATTGAAAAAAATTGTTAATGTTCATTTTCCAAACATTAAAAAAAATTTGTTAGATACTGCATTAAAAATATTTTTTGAGTTACGAGATATACAAGGGTTGAAAAAAAAACCTTCAACTTCTGAGGCACTTGATTGGATAAAGTTACTTTTGATTGAAGATTTAGGTCCGTTAGATTTAAAAGAAGAAAAAAAAGATTTACTTCCAAAGCTACACGGTGCATTAATTAAAAATGAACAGGATATACATTTGTTTGAAAAATTAGTTTTTTTGGCTAGAGGTAAAAATTAATCATGTTTTTAGGTTTCTTTTTAGATCTAAAAAAAACTAAAATACCAGTATCATTGAATGAGTACCTTAATTTTTTAGAAGCTTTGTCTTATGACTATTTAAGATATGATATAGAGAAATTTTACTTTTTAGCTCGTTGCTGCTTAGTTAAAGATGAAAAGTTAATAGATACATTTGATATAGTTTTTTCAAAGTATTTTAAGGCCATTGATAGTGTAGAGCTTAAAGATATTTTAAATCATTTAGACATTCCCCATGATTGGGTAAATAAGATGATCGAAAAGCATTTCTCAAAAGAAGATATCGAAAAAATAAAATCTTTAGGTGGCATAAATAAATTGTTAGAAACTTTACAAAAAAGATTTGAAGAACAAAAAAAAAGACATCAAGGCGGAAATAAATGGATAGGTACATCGGGAACATCACCTTTTGGTGCTTATGGTTATAATCCCGAAGGAATTCGAATTGGTCAAGAATCAAGAGGGCAAGGAAAAGCAATAAAAGTATGGGATAAAAGAGAGTTTAAAGACTTTGATGACAAGAAAGACCTCGATACAAGAGGGGTTCAAGTGGCTTTAAAAAGGTTAAGGCAATGGGCAAGAGTAGGTCGAGAAGAAGAATTGGATGTAGATGAAACAATAAATTATACAGCCAAGAATGGTTTTTTGGATATAAAAACAAGGCTAGAAAAAGAAAACGCAGTTAAAATCTTACTTTTTTTAGATGTTGGAGGATCCATGGATGAACATGTTTATCAAGTTGAAAATTTGTTTTCAGCAGCTAGAAATTCATTTAAAAATCTTCATCACTATTATTTTCATAATTGCCTTTATGAAGGTGTTTGGAAAAGCAATCATAGAAGATGGAAAGAACAGTTTCCAACTCTAGATTTACTTAGAACTTTTGGAAAAGATTACAAATGTATTTTTGTAGGTGATGCTTCGATGAGCCCATATGAAATCTTGGTACCAGGTGGAGGTAATGAACATTTTAATCAAGAAGCAGGAAGTGTTTGGCTATCAAGGGTAGTTAATCAATGGAAATCACATTTATGGATAAATCCAACACCAAAAAAATATTGGGAGTATTCACAGTCTACTGATCTTATAAAAGATATTTTTTCTAATAGGATGGTCCCTTTAACCATAGAAGGTATAGAAGAGGGAACAAAAATTTTGTCAAATAAGAATTGATCTGAATGAAAATGAAATTGACAACTGGACATGATGGACCTTATAAATCACCTATTAAACTTCCTAAGAAAAGAGTTTTAAAATCATGGATTGATTATAATGGTCACATGAATGTTGCTTTTTATACAATGGCAATTGATAAATGTTTAGATATTTTTCTTGAAAAAACTTTAGGTCTTGGAGAAACTCATGCAAAGGTAAATGGGCAAGGTCCATTCGTTGTTCAAGCTAATTTTCATTACTTAAATGAAATGAAATATAATGATGTTTTTTTTATACAAGTGTCTTTAATAGATTATGATTTAAAAAAAATGCATTTATGTTTAGAAATAATTTCAGAGAAAGAAAATATGATTATGGCAATATCTGAACAATTAATGTTAAATGTAAATTTATTAAAAAGAAAAACAGAAGTTTATCCAGATTGGGCTATAAAAAGATTAAATTTGATGAAAGAAAATCACAGGAATATAAGACTTCCAAAAAATTTAGGAAGAAAGATTTTAATTGAAAAATAAATTTATTTAAGTTTTAGTTTTACTTTCATGAAAAGTTAAATAACTAGTTGATAGTAGGATCACAATTCCGCCGATAATAACAAATATTTCTATGTTTTCATTGAATAAAATAAACCCAAATATAACTGACCATACAAGTTGTAAAAATGTAAATGGTTGAATTACTACCATTGGTGCTGATTTAATTGCCATAGTCATGGTTATATGACCTAGTGTTGCGATTACCGAGGTTATTAATAGTAGTATTAAATCTTCATAATTTATTATTTTCCAATTATATATGGCTAGTGGAATTAAAAACAAAGTTGTAAATAGTGATAAGAATCCAACTATTTCCATTGAATTTTTTTGATCTGAAACAAGCTTAGCTAATAGATATGAAAAAGAGAAAACTAAAGCGGCAATCAACATATATAGTTGTCCAGTGTCAATTAATTTAAAACCAGGTCTTAATATGATTAAAGCACCAACAAATGATATTATTATCGCAAAAAATCTAAAACCTTTAATTTTTTCTTTGTATAAGATAGATGCACCTATGCAAACAAAAATTGGTGTAAGATATCCAATTGCAGTTACTTCAGACATAGAAATTACTGTCATTGAATAGAACCATAAAGTAACACCAATAGCGTGAAAAAAACCTCTTACAGCAAATATTTTTATCAAAGTTTTATTAGTATTTGTTAAGCTCTTAAAAACAATTGGAGCAAGTATCAATGTTCCAAATAGATATCTTAAAAATGCTGATTGGGGAGCTGGAACATCATTTCCAATATATTTGACAATGATAAAAACACCTACAAAAAAAAACGATGTGATTATCATCCAAAATATACCAATTATTGAAGAATTTTTTTTCATAGAAAATAACATTAATTAACATGTTAATCTATTTCAAATTATTTAATTTTACAAATTAAATTTACATTCCCTGGTAATTTGGTCCCCCGCCACCTTGCGGGGTTATCCAATTTATATTTTGAGAAGGATCTTTAATATCACAGGTCTTACAATGCAAACAATTTTGAGAATTTATTTGTAATTTAGGTTTATTATTTTCTTGAACTATTTCATAAACTCCTGCAGGGCAATATCTTGTCTCAGGCGAGTCAAATTTTTCCAAGTTTAAACTTATAGGAATTTCTTTATCTGATAAAGTTAAGTGACAAGGTTGATTTTCTTCATGGTTTGTTGCAGAAAATGACAAATTAGTTAATTTATCAAAACTTAGAATGCCATCTGGCTTAGGGTAATCAATTCGATTATATTTTTTCTTTGTTTCTAGAGAATTATGATCTTGGCCGTCATGTTTAAGTGTCCATGGAGCCTTTCCACGAAAAATATACGTATCTATAGCACTATATATTATAGCTTTCCAAAATCCCCATTTAAATGAAGGTCTTATATTTCTAACTCTAAAAAGTTCATCATGTAACCAGCTATCATTAATTTTATTTTGAAATTTTTTAATCTCAGTTTCTTTGTCTATATCTTCAATAATTGATTCAGCAGCTAATATGCCTGATTTCATTGCTAGATGAGTTCCTTTAATTTTCGGTACATTAAGAAATCCTGCTTCGCAGCCAACAAGCATACCACCTGGAAAGGTCAATTTTGGAATGGATTGAAAACCTCCTTCATTAAGTGATCTGGCTCCATAACCAATTCTTCTACCACCTACTAGATGCTTTTTAATTTCTGGATGATGCTTAAATTGTTGAAATTCATCATAAGGAGATAAATAAGGATTCTTATAATCTAGGCCAATAACAAAACCAATAGAAACCAAGTTTTTATCAAAATGATAAAGAAATGAACCACCATAAGTTTCTGAATTTAATGGCCATCCTGTAGTATGAAGAATTTTTCCTGATATATGATTTTTAGGATCTATTTCCCATAACTCTTTTATTCCAATAGCATATGTTTGTGGTTGATTGTTTTCATTTAAGTTAAATTTTTTCATAAGAATTTTACCAAGATGCCCCCTACAACCCTCTGCAAAAATAGTTTGCTTTGCTTTTAGTTCAATTCCTGGCTCAAAGTTAGGTCCTTTTGTTCCATCTTTTAAAATTCCCATATCATTTGTAGCAATACCTTTTACTTCATCGTTTTCGTCGAACAATATTTCTGAAGCGGCAAATCCAGGATAAATTTCTACACCTAAATTCTCTGCTTGATTTCCAAGCCAATTACAAAATTTACCTAAACTAACTATATAATTACCATCATTATTCATTTGAGGTGGTGTTGGTAATTTAATAGATTTCTTTTTAGTAAGAAAAAGAAAATCATCGCTTTTAGCTTTTGTTTTAAGAGGTATATCTGTTTTTTGCCAATTAGGAATTAATTCGTCTAAACTTTTCGTTTCAATGACCGCACCTGACAAAATATGCGAACCAACTTCAGAACCTTTTTCAACAATACATATTGAAATATCTTTATTTTTTATTTGGCTCAATTTTTTTAGTTTAATTGCAGTAGATAGTCCTGAAGGTCCAGCACCTACAATTACAACGTCATACTCCATCACTTCTCTTTTATTCACAACTTAACTCTAAATTATATTATTTTTATTCTTTGATATATATTTACTACAATGTTAGGTTTTTTTAAAGATTGAATTATAATTTTTTATAGAGAACACTATGGATCCAACGTTAGGTTTAGTCATTTTAGTTATTTATCCAATTATATTAATTGGAGCAATAGTTTTGTTTGCTAAATATTCAAAAAATCCTGAATAAATACTTTTATTTAAGGTTTTTTATAGCTTTGTTAGTTGCTTCAAATGGCATCAATACACAATAATGCCTATTTTGAATAGGTCTTATAGGTAAAAAAATTTCGATGTCTTTAGGTAATTTTATTGACGAAGATGTAATTTCATTATTTAACCAATTTGTAAAATTTTCAAAAATTTTATCTGCATTTGGATAATGATTTTTAAAGATTTTGACTACCATTCCAGCAGAGGCTTCACACAATGCACATCCTCTAACTTTTGCAGATATATCCATTATCAAATTATTATTTGCTAAGATTTTGACAAGTACTTGATCACCACACATAGGATTTTTTAATTCAAAACTTGTATTAAAATTTATAATTTCAGGAGTTATTTTATTAAGTGATGCAAGTTTTAAAATTTTTTCATGATAAATAGATAAATTTTTCAATTTTGATTTACCAATAACCAGACTAATGCGGCTATAGAAATGGCATAAAAAAGATATATTAAGAAATGAGTAGAATCATAAACATTTTCTTCAGGGACACCTTCAGGTAATTTTTTTCTTTTCATAAAACCTCCAAAGAGTTTCACATTTTTTTATTCTCACCAACTATTCTTACAAAATTTTCAAAAAATTTTCCAGCCAAACTTTTAAAAGTTGAGTCAATTAATCTAGATCCTAATTGTATCAATTTTCCACCCAATTGTGCATCTAACTCATATTTTAATAATGTTCCACTTCCATTATCTTCTAAAAAAACATTGGCTCCACCTTTTGCAAAACCAACAGCTCCTCCTTTTCCTTCTCCTGAAATTCTGTAGCTTTTGTAAACATCTATATCTGATAATTTTACTTCGCCATTGAATTTTGCAGAGACCGGACCAATTTTTAATGCGACAATTGCTTTAAATTCATTTTTATTGCTTTCCTCTAATTCTGTACATCCTGGGATAGCTTCTTTAAGAACGTCAGGATGATTCAAAGCGTTCCAAACTGTTTTTCTATCAGTTGGTAAATTATATTCACCTGTCATTTTCATATTAGCATCTCTATTCATAATTAAATTTATATAAACTGTACAATTAGTAAATAAAATAATATTACACAAAAAACCTGAACTAAAATTAAGGTATCATATCCAGTTTCTCTATCAAAAATTCTATTTTTAAACATCAAATCGCTAACAAATTTTTCAAAATTTATAAAGTACTTAAAAATAATCTCAACAACTTTTTTATTTAGATCAATTATACCTAATATTAAAGGTTTAATTACACCTGGGATCATTCTTCTATAAAACCAATCACTGTTTAGAACAGTCGAATTTAGCTCAGGAGGATAAATCTTAAAAAACCATAAACATATAAACGCAAAAGCAGCGAATGTTAATAATTGAAGTTGAGAGAGGACGTGACTAAAATCATAAGGTTGGTAATCAATTTTATATGGTAAAATTTGGTAAAATATAGAAGGGAAAATACCTATTAAAATGCAAAGCAAAGCACTAATTAGCATTGCAATAATCATGTTTATAGGAGCTTCATTTGGTTTTAATCCAGATTCATGAGCAAAAAAAGCAAAAAATGGAATTTTTATCCCAGAATGATGAAGAACTCCAGCTGATGCAAATAAAAGCATAAAATATATAAATGTTAAACCTTCATAACCAAGTGAAGACATAATTAAAGATTTTGCTACGAATCCGCTAAACAAGGGGAAAGCAGAAATTGAAATAGCACCTATAATAGAGCAAATTGCGGTTATTGGCATATGCTTGAACAAACCACCCAGCTCAGAAGCTTTGCATGTTCCGACCCTGTATAACACAGCTCCCATGCTCATAAATAAGAGACCTTTATATATAATATGTGCAAAGGCATGAGCTACAGCTCCATTTATCGCTAATTCACTTCCAATTCCAACTGCAACTACCATAAATCCTAATTGATTATTCAGGCTATACGTTAAAACACGTCGTAAGTCATTTTCAATTACGGCAAAAAATATTGGGAAAAATGTCATCAATGCGCCAATTATAATTAAAATTTCAGTACCTGCGAATGATCTAGCTAAAGCATATATTGCTAATTTTGTAGTAAATGCTGACAATGCCACAGTTCCAACTTCGCTTGCTTCTGGGTAAGAATCTTGAAGCCATCCATTCAAAAATGGAAATGCTGCTTTAATACCAAAAGCAAGAAAAATTAATAAACCTGATGTAGTCTGGATACTAAAATTTTGAAATAAAGCTTCATTATTTGAATGAAATAAAATTATTCCTCCTGAAAGCAATAACATTCCAGATCCAACTTGAATTATTATGTATCTTATTGCAGACTTGTAAGCTCGTAAAGATTTTCCACCAAATATTAAAAAAACTGATGTTAAAGCTGTTGCTTCCCACCAAACAAATAGTGTAAACAAATCGCCTGCATGAAGTGCTGCTATTGCTGCGCCAGCATAACTTGTAATAGCTACATTTTCTCGCCAATCTCTATTATGAATACCATATATTACAGTTAAGAATGCTGCAATATGAAACACAATTGCAAAAGGAAAACTTAAATTATCTGAATGAAAAATTATAAAATCTATTCCCATTGAGTTAAGTGTTAGATGAGTTCCAGAACCTGCAGTAAGAGAAAATGCTGAAATTATGATTAGCAAAATCATATAAATTTGTCTAAAAAAATGAGGGAAAAATGGGATCAAAAATGATCCTAAAAACATAATTAATCCTGGTGGCAGACTACTTATCATAATAATCTTCATCTCTCATAAAAACTGACCTCAATGCAACACCAACTTTAAAAATTATGATGCATGAAACAAATCCAAAAAAGGCAGGAAAAAACAGTAAGTCTTCCAATTCAGTTTCACCATGTCTATCAACTGTAAATTCCAGCAAAAGTAAAATGATACATATGAATAAAACTATACTATTTGTAATTCCAAATTTTTTTAAAAAATTCATTAGTTACTCGTGATTAAATTAGTTAAATTTTTTAATGGTTCGATGTAAAAAAATATTAATACCGTTAAAATAGCAGCAAATAAAGTTGGAAATGTCATTAACGGATAATTTTTTACTTTAGTTTCTTTTATTTTGTTTTTAAAAAAAGCTCTTGCTGGAATTTCTAACAAATAATATACATTTAACAAAGTTGATATACAAAGTACTGCAATAACAAAAATATATTCGCTTTCAACAGCTCCTAGCATCAAGTAAAACTTGCTCCATGAACCTCCCATTGGGGGTACACCAATGATAGATAGTGAGCCAATAAAAAACGCAACAAAAAGTAAAGGCATTGATTTACCTTGTCCATCTAATTCGGAAACTTTTGTCAGGTGAGCTGAAACATATATAGCACCTGCTACAAAAAATAATGTAATTTTACCAACAGCGTGCATTACAATATGAAGAGAAGCACCTTGAATAGCTAAATTACTAACAAGAGCCGCACCAAGAACAACATAAGAAAGTTGGCTAATAGTAGAGTAAGCTAAACGCGCTTTTAAATCATCTTTATAAATAGCTATTATACTGGAACAAAGAAGTGTAAAACAGGCTAGGCATATCAACCAAAAGCTACCATGAGTTTCAGAGAGAAAACCAATTCCAAATACATTGACAATTATTACTAAAATACTAAAAACACCGGCCTTTACAACTGCAACTGCATGTAATAATGCTGAGACGGGTGTAGGTGCGACCATCGCCGCTGGCAACCATTTGTGAAAAGGCATCAGCGCTGCTTTTCCTATCCCGAAAGCAAATAACAAGAGTAAGAAAGGAATATACTTTTCGTCTAAATGTCCATCAAGTATCCCATTTTGTGCGAAATCCAAAGTACCAGTTATAACCCAAACAATTATTATTGCAGGTAGTAAAAAAACAACTGAAGTTCCAACTAATATGCCCATGTACAATCGTCCAGAGATTTTTGATAATTTATTTTGTTTGTGGGCCACGAGGGGGTAAGTAGAAAATGTTAAAATTTCATAAAAAATAAATAAAGTTAACAGGTTTCCTGAATAAGCTATGCATAATGCAGCAAAAATAGATATAGCATAAAAAGAAAAAAATCTTGTTTGATGTAACTCTTTATTTCCCCTCATATAACCAATTGAATAAATTGCTGCTAAAATCCAAAGACCTGAAGCAACAAGACCAAAAATTGCTCCCAGTGGATAAACATTAAAAGCAATTGATAATCCATCGCTTATGTTAAATAGAGTTAGCTTAACTTCTTCACCTTCTAAAACAAAATTAGTAATATTTATTGCAGAAAAAAAACTAATAACTCCTCCCATTGGCCCCAAAATATCTCTTAATACAGAAAATTTGTTTAGCATCGGAGTTATTAAAAACACTATTAAAGGGGTTAAAATAGAAAGATAGATGTAGTCAGTTGGCATCATTGATTTATTCCCTTTAGAAGACTTTCAGCCGCGCTAAAACTGCTTTCAGTTACAATGGTTGCATCGATGCCGAAATAAATATTTAAAAAAGCAATTAAAACTAGAGGTATGTATATTTCTGGTATCTCTTTTACTTTTTTATCTTTATTATCATCTGGATTAAACCAAAGTGCTTCTATCATTTTCCAGAGATAAATTAATGATAAAGCAGAACTTAAAAGAATTAAAAAACAAAGCCAAACTCCTTCTGAATCGTAAGCCGCTTTCACCAAATATAATTTTGATATAAAACCTGCTGTTAAAGGAAGCCCAGCCAAACTTAGTCCACATATTATAAAGGAAAAAAAAGTAATTGGCATTTTTTTACCAATTCCTGAAAGTGAATATATAGTTACTCTTTTTTGTAGGTAATAACCCATTGCAACAACACTCATAAATAAACCACCTTTAATAAGAGCATGATTGACCAAATGGATAAATCCTGAAGCAACACCAGAAGATGTAGCTAAAGAAATACCTAACAAAATATATCCAATTTGTGCAACTGATGAGTGAGCTAATAATCTTTTTATATCTTTTTCATAAATTGCCATGATCGTACCAGCAAACATAGCTAATATAGAAAGTAAAATTATAAAAAATCTTAAATCATCTATCGCATATAACTCAAATGTCCCTCCAAATATAGTATAGCTAATCCTAGCAATTATATAAATCGAGGCTTTTGTAGCTGTTGCAGCTAATAATACTGACACAGATGAAGGAGCAAAAGCATATGCACTTGGAAGCCAAATATGAAGAGGAAAAATTGCTGCTTTGATCATTATTCCTGCAATCATGAAACCAAATCCAGCAATAACAACTTTATTAATCCCAAGCATTGGGAGTTTGTCTGCCAAATCACTCATGTTTAGGGTTCCGGTAATGGAATATAATAACCCTACTCCGATAACATAAAAAGTTGCCCCAATTGCCCCAATTATTAAATAATTGTAAGCAGCTGTTAGAGCTTTTTTATCCATTTTGTTTCCCATGGCCACGAGTGCAACTGAGGAAAGAGACGAAATTTCAAGAAATACAAACAAATTAAACACATCTGCTGTTGTAACAAGGCCCATAAGTCCTGCTATTGCAAGTAACCATAAGCAATAGGTTTTAGGTATCAAATTTAAAGAAATTTCATTCATCATAAATTTAATAGAAAAAATAGTAGCAATGAAAGAGATAGATGAAATTATTAAAATTGGAATAATACTAACTTTATCAATGACATACTCAATTCCAAATGGTGGAATCCAATTTCCAAGATGGTAAGAAATTAAATTAACATTCTGTAATTCAAAAAATAAACCCAAAGAAAAACAAAAAGTAACAAAAGTAGTTAAGCAACTAATTATCCATGAAGTTATATAATTGCTGGATAAAGCTACTACTAATGACATCATTAAAGGTGTAATAACAACTAATATAGGTAAGTTTTTTAATATTATGTCCATTTATTTTTTATTAGGTAAATTTCTGTCTGGAAAATTTTGGTGAAATTCAACCAAATCAATTGCTGAAATTTCATCTTCATCGATACTACCGTAAGTTGAGTTTATTTTTATAACTAAAGCTAAACCTAAAGCTGTTGTTGCAACGCCAACAACAATTGCGGTGAGAATTAAAACATGTGGAAGAGGATTAGAATATATTGGATCTCCTAATGAAGTCAGAATAGGTGCAGTTCCACCAGTTATTTTCCCAAAGGTTATATAAAGAAGAAAAACTGAAGTTTGAAAAATTGATAGTCCGACTATTTTTTTTAACAAACTTTTTTTGGCAATCACTATGTATAATCCTATCATCATCAAAATGAAAACGATCCAATAATTCCAAATGCCTAAAAATTCATGTATCATTTTTTTATCTTTTTAAAATTAAAACCTGCGAATGCATTGAATAATGCAATCATAACATTACTTACTGTTAAACCCACTCCAAATTCCACTAATAAGATGCCAATATGCTGTCCCGATTGTTTTGTTGAGCCGAGCACATTATATGATAGATAAGGCTCACCCATTAGAACAGTAGTTAAACCAACAAACCCATATATAAAAGCTCCCATTACAAGAAGAAAGAAATTAAATTTTGGTGGCAACAATTCGTGTCCTTTTCTTAAACCAAAGATTAATGAATATAAAATAAATGCTGAAGCTATAATGACGCCTGCCTGAAAACCTCCGCCTGGACCAAAGTCACCATGGAACTGAACATATAGTCCAAAAAGTATTATTGGTGTAAAAAGTATTTTTGCAGATATTCTTAAAATAGGATTTTCTTGTGTTTCTAAATTTTCATTATCATTATTTTTCATATTATTTTCTTTTAGAAATTTTAGTTTTTGAAATTGAAGCAGGATTAATTTTTAGATTATGAAGAAGTACTATTACTGAGACACCTGCTGTAAAAATGACAACAACTTCTCCAAATGTGTCATAACCTCTATAACTAGCTAAAATATTAGTAACCACGTTTGGGATGCCGATATCTTTTTTTGATCCTTCCAAAAATTCAGGAAGTAAATGCAAGTGAATTGGATTGCTAGCTTGTCCAATTACAGGCAAATCATAACTGCACCATATTAATATTATTCCCACTAAAGAACATGTTATGATAGCAAAAAAATGCTTTTTATTAAACATTTCTAGAGTTTCTTCTTTTGGCAAATACGCCATAGCAGCAACAAATAAAATTGTAGAAATTCCTGCTCCAACAGATGCTTCAGTAAAAGCAACATCAACAGCATCTAATGTTACAAACATTAAAGCCGATACAAGGGAATAAGCGCCAGTTAAAACTACAGTAAAAATAACTGCTGTAACTCTTGCTACAGCAATAGCTATTCCCAACATTGTTGTAACTAAAAAAGCATTTATGAGTATTTCAGAAATCATAATAGCTTCCCTCTTTTTTTGCCAACCGGAATCAAGCCCTTTTTTCGAGCTAGATTTGATATTACATGACTTGAAACGGGACTTGAAAAGAATATAAAAATTCCGATAAAAATTAATTTTGCTGAAGCAAGTGAAACTCCACTTTGAAAAATCATTCCCAAAATTATAAACCCAGCTCCTGCTGTGTCTATCATTCCAGATGAATGAATTCTTGAGTAAACATCAGGTAATTTCAACAAGCCTATAGAGCCAGTTAAAACAAAAAATATTCCAATTACAAAACAACAAATAGACAATATATTACAAAGATTTTCTATCATTCTTTTTTATCCCCAAACTTGTCACCTAAAGTACCGTTATCAAAAAGACTTAAAACTGCTATTGTTCCTATAAAGTTAATTAGGGCATAAACTATGGCTATATCAACAAATTCTGGCCTTCCTATAAAATAACCGTGTACAGATATCGCTAATACTATGATTGTTCCTAAACTATTGGTGGCCAGTATTCTATCATAAGTTGTTTGACCAAGAATTATTCTTGCTAAAATTAAAAGCCCTGAAGTTGCTAGCGCAAGGAGGACAGCTAAAAACATTATTTTCCCCTCTCAAGCCAAGTAACTTTTTTGTCCATGTCACCACTTCTTACATCGTCTCCAAACTCAGCAGTAAGAGCATGAACTTCAAGCATATTATTCTTTATTTTAGTTGTTACTGTCCCAGGGGTAAGGGTTATTGAGTTAGCATAAGTTGTTTTCCCTTCAGGTGTTTTTTGAGAACATTTAACCAAAAAAATTTCAGGTTTTTCAGAATTAGTTAAAATAACTTTTGCTGTAGTAATATTTGAAACTAAAATTTCTTTTATTAACCAAATAAT
>CACAMV010000018.1 GCA_902533695.1 uncultured SAR116 cluster alpha proteobacterium | reverse complement strand
ATTAATTCCCAATTTGATCAAAGTTTTCAATATAGCGTCTCACTTCCATTTTTTAAAGATACAAATATTTATTTAGGTTATTTTTATATTCTCTTTGGAATATTAGTTATAGTGGGATCATCGAATTCTGTTAACCTGACTGATGGTTTGGATGGTTTGGCAATCGTACCTGTAATGATTGCTTCTATATCTTTTGCATTAATTGCTTATTTAATAGGTAATTTAAATTTTTCTAACTATCTTCAATTAACTTATGTTGCTGGAGTAGGTGAACTGTCTGTATTAGCGGGGGCCTTGATAGGGTCAGGGTTAGGTTTTTTGTGGTTTAATGCCCCACCAGCAATGGTTTTTATGGGTGACACTGGGTCACTGTCTCTTGGAGGCCTCATAGGCACTACAGCTGTAGCAACTAGACATGAATTGGTTTTAGTGATTATCGGAGGATTATTTGTTTTAGAAACTATTTCAGTAATTATTCAAGTAGTTTCATATAAATTAACAGGTAAAAGAGTGTTTCGTATGGCTCCATTGCATCATCATTTTGAACAAAAAGGATGGGCAGAATCTACTATTGTAATAAGATTTTGGATAATAGCGGTCATACTAGCATTAGTAGGTTTATCAACTTTAAAATTAAGGTAAATTCTTAAATTGATTAAATATAATAATAAATACGTTGGAATATTAGGCTATGGCAAGTCAGGAAAAGCAGCCATGAAATTTTTATCAAATTCCAAGGCTTTTATATCTATTTATGATGATATAACACCTAAACCTAAAAGATTAAAAAATGTACAATGGATACATTATAAATACTGGGATTGGAAAAAATTATATTGCGTAGTAATTTCTCCTGGAATAAAAATAGATGGAAAAATCAAGCATAATTGCGCTGAGATAGCGCATAAAAAGAAAGTTCCAATAATTAACGAAGTTCAACTCTTAATGGAACAGAAGCTCTCAGCTAAGGTTATAGGAGTAACTGGAACAAATGGAAAATCTACTCTCGTTTCACTAATTTCTCATATTTTAAACTGCAATAATATTAATAATATTATCGCTGGAAACTATGGGAACCCTGCATGTTTAATCAAAGATCCCGGACCCAATTCGATAATACTTTTGGAATTATCAAGTTTTCAATTATTGTCAATACCAAATTTATCATTAGATTATGCTACAATAATTAATATTACAAAAGATCACATTGAATATCATGGTACATTTAAAGCATACAAAAAGGCAAAACTAAAAATAATAAATAGTTTAAAAAAAGATGGAAAATTGTTGATCAATAAAGATGATTTTTTTTTAAAACAATCTATTGAGAGAACAAAATGTGATTTTAATATAGAATATGTCCCAATAATAAAAAATAAATTAATAAAAAATAATAATCTTATTGGCTTACATAATAAAATTATATGTAGTTTAGCAATAAAATTTTCAGAACTTTTAGGATTAAAAACAAATGAAATTTTTTCTTCAATTCAAACATTTAATGGCTTACCTCATAGAATGGAAATAATTTTTAATTCAAAAAATCTTTTAATTGTTAACGACAGTAAAGCAACAAATGGTGATTCTACTGCTGCAGCATTATCATCATTCAAAAATATTTATTGGATTGCTGGTGGGCTAGCAAAAAAAGATGGTATTGGAAAAGCAGCTCAAAGTTTAGAAAATGTATCAAATGTATTTTTATTTGGAAATTCAAAACAATTATTTAAAAAGCAAATATTGAAAAAATCTAACAAAATTTCAATTACAGAATGTGAAAAATTAGAAAATATAATAGAAATAATCTTTGAAAAAAATTATTTTAAATGCAAACAAAAGTTAACAGTTTTATTTTCTCCTGCTGCCGCCAGTTTTGATCATTTCAAAAGTTTTGAACATCGAGGAAATCATTTCAAAAAGCTAATAAATAAACATATAGGAATTTAATTTAAATGTTAATTAGCAGATCAGACAGATCAAAAAAAGCTATTTGGTTTTGGACAATTGATAGATGGTTATTTAGTACTTTTTTAATTTTAATCTCATTTGGTGCCTTTTTCATTATGGGTTCAGGTACAAAGATAGCTTCAAAACTTGGACTAGAAAGTCATTTTTTTCCTCTACGTCATTTTGTTTTCTTGTTATTTGGTTTCCAAATTGTATTAATTTTTTCATATATTCATCACAAAAAATTAAAATTAATATGTATTTTGGGACTTCTAATAACTTTAATACTTATGATGTTTACTTTATTTGAAGGATCAACAGCTAAAGGAGCTCAAAGATGGATAAGTTTTCTAGGACAAAGTATTCAACCTAGCGAATTTCTTAAACCATTTTTTATTGTTGTAAACGCTTGGTTATTACACTTATGGAAAAAAAAATCTAATTTCAAGGGATGGCTTTGGTCCAGTTTTTTATTATTTTCAATAATTTTTTTGTTGTTACTTCAACCAGACATTGGTATGACTATTTTGATTAGTACAACTTGGGGATTTCAACTTTTCTTAACAGGACTTCCTACAATATTTTTAATTTTACTAATATTACTAGTACCAGTAATTTTAATTTTTTCTTATTTTAATTTTGATCATGTTTTTAAAAGAATTAATAACTTTTTTGAGGGTAATTCATATCAAGCTCATCAATCACTTAAGTCCTTTGAAAGTGGAAATTTATTTGGTAAAGGATTAGGTGAAGGATCTTATAAAAATCATTTACCCGACGCTCATACAGATTTTGTTTTTGCAGTAATTGCTGAAGAATTCGGAATTATACTATGTTGTTTAATACTTATTCTATATGCAATAATACTTTTTAGATCTTTTCATATTGCATATAGGAATAGTGACCTGTTTAACATACTGGCTATATGTGGTCTATCGTTTATTTTTGGCATTCAGTCTTTAATACATATCTGCAGTAATATAGGATTAATTCCTACAAAAGGAATGACTTTGCCTTTTCTGTCATATGGTGGTTCATCTATTTTATCATCTTCAATAATTATTGGGATTATATTATCACTTACAAGAAAACAAATTAATTTTAAATATTATAAAAATGAGATCTCTGAAAATGAGTTTAAGTACAAAAAAGAATACTAAAAATATGATAACATTAGTTGCAGGTGGAACAGGAGGACATATTTTCCCAGCAATTTCAATTTTCGAGTCATTAAGATATGAATTTTTTATTACTATTTTTACAGATCAAAGAGGAAGTGGATATTTTGAAAAAATTAAAAAAGATGAAAAAAATGTAGAAAGTTTTTGTATAGAAGTTTTTAATTTTTCTAGCCCATTCAAAAAAGGCTTCATAAATAAAATAAAATTTCTAGTTCAAACAATTATAAATGCAATTACGATAATTAGAATATTTTATAAGTCAAGACCTAAACTTTTAATTGGATTTGGCGGTTACTCTTCTGTAACACCATGTTTAATTGCAAAAATTTTTGGAATTAAATTCTTTATTCATGAGCAAAATGCAATTATGGGGAGAGCAAACAGGTTTTTAGAAAGATTTTCAACATTTAGTTTCATAAGTTTTAGAAAAACATTACCTGAGACTTTTCTTAAAAAAAGAATCTTTTCTGGAACACCAATTAGAAAAGAATTTCATCGGATTAATACACAAAACTTCAAGAAGAGAAAAGATCAAAAATATAATATTTTAATTTTTGGTGGAAGCTTGGGAGCCCAATTTTTCTCTTTGGAAATTCCAAAAATTATTTGTTCCTTAGATCAAAACGTTAAAGAAAAAATCAACATAAATCATCAAGTAGTTTCTTCTGAATTAAAAAATGTTAAAGAGCTATATTCTAAACATAAAATAAAATCAAATGTAAAAAAATTTTTTCAAAATATAATAAAATGTTATAAAAGTGCAGATTTAATAATTTCGAGATCTGGCGGTTCAACTTTAGCTGAGATATTAAATTTACAAATTCCATCAATAATAATACCATTACAAAATTCGATGGATAATCATCAAAAAATAAATTCAAATGTAATTACAGAAAATTCATTAGGTTGGGTTTTTGATGAAGACGAAATTAAAAATGATAATTTTAAAATTTTATTAAACAAATTAATTTTAAGGAAAAAAATAAATAACGACATTTTCAAAAATTATAAATTATTTAAAAATAATTTTCCAACATCTTTTAAAAAACTTCCACATGAGATTATTTCGCAAAAAATTTCAAATGTTTTAAATATTAAAATTCAAAACTTTAATCGGCCTAAGATATGATTACAAATATTCCACAAAATTTAGGTAAAATACATTTTATAGGTATTGGAGGGATAGGCATGAGTGGGATTGCAGAAATACTTTTGCAATCTGGATATACTGTCCAAGGAAGCGACATCACTAAAAGTAAATTGACCCAAAGATTAAATGAATTAGGAGTGAAAATATTTAGTTCACATAGTAAAAATAATGTTAAAAATGCAGGTATTGTAGTCTTTTCATCCGCGATTCAAGATGACAATCCTGAAATAATTATGGCAAAAAAATTATTTATTCCTTTAGTTCATAGATCTGAAATGTTGGGTGAATTGATGCGTTTGAAACAATCAATAGCTGTCGCTGGCACTCATGGAAAAACAACAACAACATCGTTAATAGGTAAAATTTTAGAACAAAACCAAATGGATCCAACAATAATAAATGGAGGTATAATTTCATCTTTTGCTAGTAATGCAAAACTAGGTTCTGGGAAATGGATGGTTGTTGAGGCAGATGAAAGTGATGGTAGTTTTTCTCGATTGAATCCTACAATCGCTATAGTAACTAATATAGACTTAGAACATATGGACTTTCATAAAAATGAAATGAATTTAGAACAAGCATTTGTAAACTTCATATCTTCTATTCCTTTTTATGGTTTTGCTGTTGTTTGCATAGATCATCCTAGAATTCAAAAAATTCTATCAAAATTATCCAATAAAAAAATTATAACATATGGCTTTTCTCCTAACGCTGATGTTAGAGCCATAAATATACAATTTAAAAAAGGAAAGATGATTTTTGATATAAGTTTCAGAAGCCAAAATAAAAAAAATTCTTCCTTAATCAAAAATATAAGTTTTTCCATGGCTGGGCTTCACAATGTCCAAAACAGTCTTGCTGCAATAAGTTTATCTTTAGAATTAAAAATATCTTCAAAAGTAATTAAAAATTCATTAAAAGATTTTTCAGGTGTGCATAGAAGATTTCAATTAATTTCAACGATTAATAAAACAAAAATAATTGATGATTATGGACATCACCCTGTAGAAATAAAAGCCGCATTAAGTGCAGCAAAGTTAATAAAAAATGATTGTAAGATTTTAGCAATTTTTCAACCGCACAGATACTCTAGATTAAAAAATCATTTTGATGATTTTTGTTCTAGTTTTAATGATGCTGACAAAGTCATTTTGTTAAATGTATACTCTGCTGGCGAAAAAAAAATAATAAACTTTGAACACTCAAATCTAGAACAAGGAATTAGAAACTATGGACATAAAAATGTCATGAGTTTAAAAAAAGATATTAATGTCTATGAATCAATTTTTAA
This sequence comes from uncultured SAR116 cluster alpha proteobacterium, assembly GCA_902533695.1. Taxonomy (GTDB): domain Bacteria; phylum Pseudomonadota; class Alphaproteobacteria; order Puniceispirillales; family Marisalimonadaceae; genus AG-426-I14. The sequence continues at coordinate 15,107 of CACAMV010000018.1, read as the reverse complement.
ATTAATAAACAACTTTGACATAATAATATTTCTTGGAGCAGGGAGTATTACTAGATATGCTAATAACTTGAAAGAAAAATTTTATTCAATGAAATAACTCTAATTTATGTCTAATATATTATTAAAAAATAAACCACTAAATGTTTTAACTTGGTTCAAAACGGGAGGAAGTTGCAAATATTTTTTTCAACCTGAAAATAAAGAGATGCTAAAAAAATTTTTGTTAGATAAACAAGATAATTTAGATATTTTCCCCCTAGGTGCCGGTTCAAATATCCTAATAAGAGACAAAGGTTACAATGGTATAATAGTACATTTTGCAAAGCTAAATAAAATTACTTTAGAAAATAATGGCATCATACGAGCACAAGCTGGAGCAATGGATGTTGAAGTTGCAAGATTTGCAAGAAATCATAGCCTTTCCGGATTAGAGTTCTTAGTAGGAATACCCGGTTCAATTGGTGGAGGAATAAAAATGAATTCAGGTGCATTTGGATCTGAATTTAAAAATGTTTTAATTGATGTAAAAGCAATAAATAAAGACGGTGTAATAAAAACTTTCCCAAAAAATGAGTTAAATCTTTCATATAGAACAAACAAATTAGATTCAAATTGGTTTTTTTTAGATGGAAGATTTAAAACCAAGCCTGGTCAAAAAAATAATATCCAAAAAAAAATGAAGGAAATTATCAGTTTAAGAAAAAATAGTCAACCTACTGGCGTGAAAACCGGTGGTAGTACTTTTATGAACAATGAAAATTTTAAAGCTTGGGAATTAATTGATAAATCAGGATGCAGAGGAACAAGATTAGGTGGTGCAAAAATCTCTGAAAAACATTGTAACTTTATCATAAACTTCAATAAAGCAAACTCATCGGAAATTGAAGCTTTAGGAGAATTAGTTAGAGAAAGAGTTTTTAAAAAAACAGGTGTAAAATTAAACTGGGAAATCAAAATATTAGGTGAAAAATGATTGAGCTTCTTCATATAGGAGTATTGATGGGAGGTTTTGGCTCTGAAAAAGAAGTTTCTTTAAAAACAGGAGAAGCCTGCTCCGATGCTTTAAAAAATTGTCAAAATTACAGGATAAGTGATCTTGTAGTAGATAAAAATTTTATAACAAATATTCAAAGAATAAAACCTGACATTTGTTTTAATGCTTTACATGGACAATTTGGAGAAGACGGTACAATTCAAGGTTTTTTAAATACCATGCAAATTCCATATACCCATTCGGGAGTTTCAGCATCTTCAATTGCTATGAACAAAAACTATACAAAGTATATTATTTCCAAATTAACTGAAAATAGTGAAGATCCAATAATATTTCCTAAAACATTAATTTTAGAAGAATTAAATAATTATAATTTAGAAAAACCTTTAGTTATAAAGCCAGTCAAAGGTGGAAGTTCAGTAGGTGTGCAAATCTTAAATAAATCAAATGATAAAATATATTTAAAAAAAATAAATAATGCTAATTTAATGATAGAACCATTAGTTGGTAATAGAGAATTAACCGTCACAGTTTTAAATGATAAACCACTTACAGTTACAGAAATTTCTCCAAAAGAAAACGCTTTCTATGACTATAAATCAAAATATAAGTCAAAGGGATCAGTCCATCAATTGCCTGCAAAAATCCCAAAGAACATCTTTGATAAGGCAATGAACTGGGCGCAAAGATCTCATAAAATCCTGGGCTGTAAAGGAGTTTCTAGAAGTGATTTTCGTTTTGATGATAAAGATAAAAAACTATATATGTTAGAGATTAATACTCAACCAGGAATGACTAAAACCTCTTTGGTACCTGAACAAGCCAAATTTTGTAATATAAGTATGACAAAGTTAGTCGAGATTTTGATTAATCAAGCTCAATGGGAAAATCAATGTTAAAAAAAATAGACAAAATAAAATCTTTAAAAAGCTTTTTAGGAAAAAATTATCTTATAACATATTCGATTATCCCTTTGTGTATAGCATTTTTTGCATTTCCAGTCGATTATGAAAATAAAGTTTTAAATCTAAAACAATATTACACCTCAGTTGTAAAATTAATTCAAAATACTTTTGACTTTAAAGTTGAAAAAATTATTTTCTCTGGATTAAATAATTTAAATGAAAATTTATTAATGAACCACACTGATTTAAAATATAATTCATCTATTTTTAAAATAGACCTTAAATCCCTTCACACAAAATTTATGGAAATAGAATTAATTTCAGAAGTAAAAATAGAGAGAGAAATTCCTGATACAATAAAGATATATGTAAAGGAAAAAATACCTGTGGGATTTGTTCAAAAAAATGACAAGTATAAAATTATTACTAAAGATGGTTCAATAATTTCAAAAACAAAAATAAATGATTCCTCTAATCTTCCAATATTTGTGGGTAAAAATTCTGAGAAAATGGCTAATAAAATTCTTAATGTTTTAAATTTAGTAAACTTTAATCAAGAAATATGGTCAATAAGTTTAGTTCAAGAAAGAAGATGGAATCTTAATCTTAAAAAAGGAATAACTATTTTGTTACCAGAAAAAGAAATCAAAAAAGCATTAATCAAATTAAAAAATTTACATAACTTGTATAATATATTAGATGGCGATTTTGTTGAAATTGATTTAAGAAATAATGATAAATTTATTCTACAACCATTAATTAAACTTAATCAAAATTCCTAAATAATGTAATTTATGAGGAAAAATTTTTGAAATCAACAAAAAGTAATAAAAATATTCATGCGGCTTTAGATATTGGTAATAGCAAAATTTCTTGCATGATAGCTCAAGGGGCTTCTAACAACTCAGTTCAAATTAAAGTACTTGGATTTGGACAACATGTCTCGATGGGCTTAACTCAAGGTAAAGTAACAGATTTATCAAAATTATCAGAGGCAATAGCTAAAGCAGTTGAACACGCTGAAAGAATGGCAGGTTTCCCAATAGAAAACATAAATTGCAGTATAAATGGTGGAAAACCAATAACTAAAGTCAGTAAAAATACAGTTACTATAAAATCTTCAGAAATATTAAACGAAGATCTTAACAAGGTTGTCAAATACGATAAAAATTTAAACTTAGAAAATTATTTACTTCTTAATAGAAATGTAATCAGATTTTTAATTGACAATAATTTTGAAGTAGAAAACCCTGTCGGTCTAAAAAGTAAAAGCTTGTCTGTAGAAATGAATAACATATTTGTCAACAAAGATGTCATCTCAAATATTACTAAAACTATTGAATTATGTCATTTATCCGTTAAGAACTTCTTCATAACCCCAGAAGTTTCTGGGATTGCAACTATGATAAGAGAAGAAAGAGAGAATGGGGCAATAGTAATAGACATAGGGGCAAACATAACATCTATAGGTATTTATTTAAAAAATAAACTTATCTTCTCAGATTCCATTCCTATAGGAGGTATTCATGTAACAAGTGATATCGTAAAAGGTTTAGGTACAGAGTCAAATGAAGCTGAAAAAATAAAGATCATGCATGGATCAGTAGAGTCTAATGAATTAGATAATTTCGAAAAAATAGACATTACAATTATATCAGAAAGTGGAGAATTAATTCCACATAAGATTCCACGATCCATGTTAACAGCTATAATAAAGCCCAGGGTTGAAGAAATTTTTGAAATCATTCATCAAAGATTAAAAAAAGTTGATCCTGAAATTACATATATAAACAGATTAATTTTAACCGGAGGTACTTCAAATCTTCCAGGAATAAGTAATTTGGCCAAAAAACTTTTTGAATGTAATGTAAGAATAGGTAAACCTTTAGGTTTAATCGGTGTGCCTGATATAGCACAATCTCCAACATTTAGTTGTCTGTCAGGACTAATATTAAAAAGTTTTCAAGAAAAGCCAAATTCATTTTTGAAAACATTTAAAACAGAATTTAATTCAAAATTACACGAAATAAAGTCTTGGTTTCAAGAAAATTTATAATTTCTTTTGAATGAAATATTTGGTAACTAAATTTGATTTGTAGAAATTTTGTTAGTGGAATATATTACTTTCATTGTATGAATGTTATTGGCAAGTGAATGAATTTTTTAAGCAAAATGTCTGATCAAAGAAGTTCTGTTTTTCAGACAACTATAAACAATAAAATCTCTTTCTCCGGCGTTGGGATACATAATGGTAAAGCTGTGAATATGAACTTATTTCCTGCTGCCGTTGATAATGGAATTATTTTTAAAAGAATTGACTTAGAAAAAAATAATGAAATTAAAGTTAGTTTTGACAATGTAATTAAAAGTAGGTTTTGTTCTAAAATTAAGAATAATAGTAATGTTTTTATTTCTACCCTTGAACATTTGATGGCTAGTTTAAATGGATTGTCGATTGATAATTTAATAGTAGAAATTGATTCAAATGAACTTCCAGCAATGGATGGAAGTGCTTATGAATATACTAGTAAAATATTAGAAACCGGAGTTAAAATTCAAAATAAACCTAAAAAATTTTTAAAGATCAATAAAGAAGTCTCAGTAAACTTAGGTGAAAGGTGGATTAAAATTTTGCCATCCAACGAATTAATGATTAATTTAGAAATTGATTATCCAAATACATTAATTGGCAACGACACTATTAACTACACATACAATAAAGATTCGTTTGTAGAAGATATTTGTTATGCCCGAACTTTTACTTTATTAAATAATGTAGAAAAATTAAGAGCCTCAGGTTTCGGAATTGGTGGTAATTTAAATAATGCAATAGTAGTAGATAAATATCACTTAGTTAACAACACGGGTTTAAGATCCAAAAATGAATTTATAAAACATAAAGTTCTCGATTGCTTGGGTGATATTTATTTATCTGGTTTTCAAATACTTGGTAAAATACATTCATTTTCTCCTGGGCATGAATTAAATTTTCATTTGTTAAAAGAAATTTTTAAAAGTGAGAGTAACTATGAAATTATAACAATGACACTCTTACAAGATACCTGTTATTATGATGATCGTAATAATCTTCCTAACTTCAATGTAGCTTAAATTAATTATTTCATTTATTTTTATAATAAGTTAAAATTTATGACTTTCTAACTTTTTTATTAAAATAATGGTTTTACAATCTTTAAAAATTATTTTTATATTTCTAACTCTTGTTTCTTGTTCAAATTCTCCCCAAAAAGAAGTTAATGACCTAGCAATTAATGATAAAAAAGTATTTTTAGAAGGACTAAATTTTTCTGAGCAGAAAAAGTATGAAAAAGCTATAGAAAATTTTAAAAAAATATATGACGAATATCCTTATTCCGATTATGCTCAAAAAGCAAAGATTTACAATGCATATTTAAGCTATGAAACGAATGACTTTGAGAAAGCCATTATATTATTAATCGATTATATCAATATGAATCCAAGTGGAGAATTCACTGATTATGCTCAATATTTGTTAGCAATGTGTTATTACGTTCAAATAGCTGAACCAGAAAGAGATGGAGAGTTTACTAAAAAAGCTATAGAAAAATTTGAATATTTAAGAAAAAAATTCCCAAAATCAAAGTTTGCAAAAGATGCTGTTTTCAAACTTGATTTTTTAAATGACTATTTAGCTCAAAAAGAATTTAATATAGCAATGTTTTATTTAAAGAGAAATGCTCCTTCACCGGCAATAAATCGATTTTCTAAAATACTAAAAAGCTATCAAGGAACATCAGTGATTCCACAAACTTTGTTTAGAATTTCTGAGTGTTTTCTGATTTTAGGCTTAACAAATGAAGCTAAAAAAAGTTTAAAACTATTAGAAGTAAATTTTCCAAATAGCAAATGGAAACAAAAGCTAGATGCATTACTTAATAAAACCCAAAAGAAGAACGATCCAGAAGGTTTTTTTGATAAAGTTTTTAAAAATATTTGAGGTATGCTTAAAAAGATTTTTATTAAAAATATAGTTTTAATTGAAAATTTAGAAATAAATTTTACAACTGGACTATCAGTTTTAACAGGAGAAACAGGAACAGGAAAATCAATAATTATAGATTCATTAGGTTTAATTTTAGGTAATAGGGCAAATTTTAAACTTATTAGACATGGAGAAAACAAAGCTAGCGTAACAGGAATATTTGAAATTTTAAATAATTATAGTATAAATAATTTGCTTTCATCATTAAGTATTGAAACAACAAATCAGCTGATTTTAAGGCGTGAAATAAGTATAAATGGAAAGTCAACTGCATTTGTAAATGATGTTCCAGTCTCATTAAATACACTCCAAAGAATTGGAAACATACTTGTTGAAATACAAGGACAATTTGAAAACCATTCATTATTAAAAGAATATAATCATCTTTCTTTATTAGACTTATATTGCGATCACAGTGATTTAATTAAAAAAGTAGAAAAAAACTGGTATGATTTTTCGAAAAAAAAACAAGAATTGGAAGAAGCTCAAAGTCTGTTAAATAAGAACAAAACTGATCAAGAATGGATTAAAGATGCACTTAATCAACTAGAAAAAATTAACCCTGTGGAAAATGAGGAGAGTGATTTATTACATAAAAGAAAAATTTTAATTAACCAAGATAAAATTATTTCCTCGTTAGAATTGGCTAGGCAAATTTTAGATAGCGAAGAGGGATTAAATAATCAAATCCAAAAACTATCCTCAATTTTAAGCAAATTAAATGAAATTGAAGATCAAGATTTAAAATCTATGTACGAAATGACAAATGAAACTAGGTTAAATTTAGAAGAGTTATCGTCATCCTTAAATTTGAAAAGTGTAAAACAAAACCATGATGAACAAAATCTAGATTATGTTGAAGATAGATTGCACGAACTTAGAAAACAAGCAAATAAGCACAAGTGTAAAATTGAAGACCTTGTCAAAATTCAAAGAGATCTTAATTTTAAATTAACTAGCATAGAAACTAACGAATCGAAAATTATAATTTTAAATGAAAATTTAATAAAATCACTCACTATATACGAGCAAAATGCCACAAAGTTGTCTCAAGAAAGGAAAAGAAATGCGCAGAAAATGATAGAAAATATTGATAGAGAATTACCCTCATTAAAACTAGAAGATGCTGTCTTTAAAATTAATTTTGAACGTTTTAATTCAAATAATTATAATAAAACTGGTTTTGACAAGGTTACCTTTAAAGCTAAAACAAACTTAGGAAGTGATTTAGGAAATTTGAAAGAGATAGCATCAGGAGGAGAATTATCAAGATTTTTACTAGCAATAAAAGTTGTAATAGAAAATAATCAAGAAAATAAAACTTTAATATTTGATGAAGTTGATAGCGGAATTGGTGGTGCAACAGCAAGCGCAGTAGGAGAAAAATTGTCTAAAATTGGTGAAAAATATCAAACAATTGTTGTAACACATTCACCACAGGTTGCCGCAAAAAGTTCTCACCATTATTTAATAAAAAAGGAAACTTTAAACAAAAAAGCAATTACTTACTCAAATAAACTAAATGAGAATGAAAGAGTTGAAGAAATTGCTAGAATGTTATCTGACAACAAAGTAACTTTTGAAGCTAGAAACGCAGCAAAAAAGCTTTTAGAGTAATATGACCCTAAAAATTAAAGAAGAGCTTAAAATGCTCATTAAAAATATAAAATTACATGATAAATTATATCATCATGAAGATAATCCCTTTATAACTGATGATGAATATGACAAAATTTGCTTAAAATATGATGAATTAGTAAACCTTTATCCTGATTTAGGTTTTACTCCCCGCAAACAAATCGGTTTCAAACCTAAACGACAATTTTCAAAATTAAAACATCAAAAACCTATGTTATCTCTCAATAATGGGTTTTCTTTAGATGATATAGAAAATTTTATTTCAAAATCAAAGAAATTTCTTTCATTAAAATCAGATGATGACCTAGAGTTTGTTTGCGAACCCAAAATTGATGGATTATCAATATCACTAATTTATGAAAATGGTCAATTAAAATCTGCTCTTACAAGAGGAGATGGGATATTTGGAGAACTAGTTACTGAAAATATTTTAACTATAAAAAAAATACCTAAATCCATTAAAAATCCCCCTAAATTTATTGAAATTAGGGGTGAAATTTTTATGTTTAAAAATGATTTTAATAATCTTAACCTCAAACAGATAGAAAATAGGTTAAAAGTTTTTTCAAATCCAAGAAATGCCGCAGCAGGATCAATAAGACAAAAAAATGTTGCAATTACTAAAGAAAGAAAATTAAACTTTGTAGCTTATACGATAGGTGATGTTTCTGATGAATTAAAAATTAAAAGCCAATCTGAGTTATTAAAATTTTTAAAATCATGGAATTTTAAGATTCCTGAAAATGTAAATTGTATAAAAAACATATTTGAAATAAAACAATATTATCAGATGATGTTAAATAAGAGAAATAATTTAAACTTTGAGATTGATGGCCTAGTTTATAAAGTAAATTCGTTCGAATTTCAAAAAAGATTAGGTTTTATATCAAGAGCACCAAGATGGGCAATAGCACATAAATTACCTTCTAATTTAGTAGAAACAATTATAGAAAACATAGATGTACAAGTAGGAAGAACAGGAGCTTTAACTCCGGTAGCTAGATTAAGAAAAACAAATGTAGGAGGAGTATTTGTTTCAAACGTCAGTCTGCACAACGAAGACGAAATAGAAAGAAAAGATATAAGAATTGGAGACAGTGTATTAATTGAAAGAGCTGGTGATGTAATACCTCATATTAAAAAAGTAATTATAGAAAAAAGGAAACTAGGATCTTTAAAATATCAAATGCCAGATTATTGTCCTTCTTGCAATACAAAAACATTTAAAAAAGAAAATGAAGCAGTCAGGAGATGTATCAATGGTGTTAATTGTCAATCTCAAGCTATAGAAAAACTTATTCACTTCTGCTCTAAAAATGCGTTTGATATTGATGGTTTAGGAGAGAGACAAATTAAACTTTTTTACAAACAAAATTTTATAAAAAAATTCAGTGATATATTTTTTTTGAATAGTTTTAAATCAAAATTAATTAAATTAGATGGTTTTGGTGAACTTTCATTAGAGAATTTATTTAAAAGTATTGAAAATTCGAAATCAATTTCTTTTGAAAAATTTTTATTTTCATTAGGGATTAAACAAGTAGGAGAAAGCACTGCCAAATTACTTGCTGAAAATTATATAGACTTTGAAAATCTAAAATCCGAATTGGCTAAGGCTATCAATAAAAATAGTAATTCTTATTTGAACTTAATTAATATAGACCAAATTGGAGAAAGTATTGTCGACGACTTAATATCTTTTTTTGAAAATCAATCAAACTCAAATGAAATAACTAAACTTTTGGACATAATAAAAATTCAAAATAAAAAAGATAAAAAAAATAACTCATTTTTCTCTAATAAAAAAATTGTTGTCACAGGTACGTTAAAATCTCTCAGCAGAGAAGAAGTGAAATCAATATTAATTAAGAATGGAGCCAAAGTTATTAGCCAAATTTCAAATAACACTGATTACTTAATTTATGGAGAAAAACCAGGAAAAAAAATTTCATTAGCAAAAGAAAAAAAAATACAAATTTTAACCGAAAATGATTTTATAAATCTTATTGAAAAAAAATTATAATGGTGAAGTTTTTTTTAATAAAAAATTTTTTAAGTTTTTATCCTTGAATTTCAAATGACTTTTAATTTTGCTATAAACAACTTTATGATAATTATTTACATAATTTAATTCATTTTCATTCAATAGACTTTTGTTAATTAATTTCTTTTCATAGGGAATTAATGTTAATGTATCAAAACATAAAAATGTTTTTTTATTTTTTTTACTCATGACTTTTTTTATAAGTTCAAGATTTTCTATTCTAATACCAAATTTATTTTTCTTGTAATATCCAGGTTCATTTGAAATGATCATACCTTCAGACAACATAAAATGATTATTTTTACTAATAGAAATAGGTTCTTCATGAACATTTAAAAAATGTCCAACCCCATGCCCAGTTCCATGATCATAATCTTCACAGTTCTTCCACAAATGAACTCTAGCAATTGAATCAATTTCGGAGCCTTTTGTCCCATGAGGAAAAATTAATTTTGAAAAAGCAATATGTCCTTTTAATACATATGTATAAAAATTGATCATTTCTTTTGTTGGATTACCTAATATTAAAGTTCTAGTTACATCAGTAGTACCAATTATATATTGGCCTCCAGAATCAATTAATAAAAGACTATTGTTTTTTAAAATTGAACTTTTATTTTCTTTAAATTTATAATGAACAATAGCTCCATTTTTACCTGTTGCTGCTATTGTTGCAAAACTATTACAAACAAATTCATCATTAAGTTTTCTAAAATAATATAATTTATTTGAAATAACTTCTTCATTTAAATTTTTAAAATCAAATTGAGATTCTAGCCAATCCCAAAACCTTAAAAAAGATATGCCATCCATTAAGTGAGCATATTTAGAATTTTTTTGTTCAACAATATTTTTAACACACTTAGTTTCTAACACCGGGCAATTCAATTCTTTGACAACATTCTTATTATTTTTTAGTAAATCAAATATTTTGACAGGTGTAACTTTTGGATCAATGATTATTTTTTGACCTTGAAACTTTAATAGAGTTTTTTTTAAAAGTTTATATTCATAAAAGAAAATATTTTTAGAATTAGTAGCAAATTGTTTATTAATTTTCCTATCACTAAATATTAAAATTTCATTATTATTTGTAATAATAGCTGAGGCTCTTAAAACAGGTGTATATTTTAATTGAGAATCTCTAACGTTTAAAAGCCATGAAAGACAATCCGGTCTAAAAAGAAAATATGCATTGGCATCATGTGAATTTATTACCTTTACCAATGCATTTAACTTTTTAGAACTGCTTAGCCCAGTATATTTTTCTGAAATATTATAAATATTGTTCATTGGAATTTTTGGTTTTTCGTACCAAACTTTATCTACTAAATTTTCATTAATCTTTATTAGATTAATTTTCATTTCTTTTAATTTATTTTTTATATTTCTATAATCGTTTATAGATAATAAATTTGGATCAAAACCTATCTTTTTAATTATTTTTTTTTTTGAATTTAAAAAATCTATAATTTTTGATAAACCGCCTATAAAGTATTCAAACTTTTTATTGTCTACCTCTTTTTCTATTTGAAGTTCATATCTTCCATCACTAAAAATTGCGGATCTGTGATTTGTATTTGACAAAATAATAGAAAAACCAGCCGAGCCAGTAAAATTTGTTATATATTCTAATCTTTCATCAACTGGAATTAGTTCTTCGGAAAAATACATATCATTTTTTGGAATATAATAAGCATCCATTTTTCTATCATTTAAAATGTTTTTTAATTTTAATAATTTATTCATATCAAATCTTTTTAAAAATAATGGTTATCCAATTATTATCATTATACTCTTTATAAGGATAAAAATTAAAATATCTATACTTATTAATAATTGATAGTTTACTTTGAATTAATATACCTGATATAATTAGATATGATTTATTTTTAAGAATATAGCTGAATTCTTTGATTAAACTTTTAAGTGGATCAAATAGAATATTTGCTAAAACTAAATCATAAAATTGTTTTTTTTTATAACTTTTTGAATTTAACGGTGTGTTAAAAATATTACCAAGATTTTGTAAATTATTTTCTTTTAGATTAATTTTTGTTAATTTTAAAGCAAGTTTATCAATGTCAATATAATTGCCTTTTGATTGTCTAGATATTTTTTGGAGACTAATACCTAATATACCTGATCCACAACCATAATCTAAAACTTGTTTGATTGTTTTTTTTCTATTAACAAAAGAAATACCTTTTATACAATTTTTTGTTGTCTCATGATATCCAGAACCAAACGCATATGAAGATTTTATTTTAATTGGTATCAAAAAATCATTTGTGAATTTGTAAAATGAACTATCATAAATTAAAAATTTTTCAATTTTAATTGGCTTTAAAATATTTTTGTTCTCTAAAAGCCAATTTTTATTTTTAATTTTAATTGTTTTTGAAAACCCAACCGAATTTTCATTTAAATCTGATTTTAAACTTATAGGATATAAATCTAGATTATTTCTTAAATAATTTATTTTTTTTATTAAATTTCTTTTATTAATGTTTTTATAAAATAGTGAGTGAATAATCCAATTTTTAGAATTGTCTAATGTTTTATAACTTGCACTTATAAAAAAATCATGCCCTTCTAAAAGATCAATAAAAACTCCTTTAAATTTACATTCAATTATAAATTTAATTAGAATAAAATAATCTATTTGTTAACCTCATAAAAAATTATTTTCTTTCTAAAAAGCTTGTTATGACATTTTTCTCACCAGCTTTATCAAATAATACAATTGCTTTATTGGCATCCAAAAATTTAATCCTCCCCATCCCAAACTTAATATGGAAAACCCTATCACCTATTTTGAAATTAGAATTCGATATAATAGAAGAGTTTTTTATAATCTGGTTTTTATTATAATTTTTTTTAAATTTTTTATTTGTTTTGTTCAATTTAAAATTAAAATCTTGGTTAAAATCATAACCAGAAAAATGATTAAATTTATTTTGCATAATATTGTAATCAAAAACATGATTTATCTCTTCACTAGGAAGTTCTTCTACAAATCTTGAGGGAACAAGATTCTGCCAAATACCATGAATTTGTCTACTCGATGCATAACTTATAGTTAGATATAACTTTGCCCTGGTTATACCCACATAAGCGAGTCTTCTTTCTTCCTCTAATCCTTCCAAACCCTTCTCATCAATTGATTTTTGACTTGGGAATGAACCTTCTTCCCAACATGGAAGAAAAACAGCATCAAATTCAAGACCTTTTGATGCGTGGAGTGTCATTAATGAAATCTCTCCATCCTTATTTTCCTGATCATTATCATTAACTAAAGAAATATGTTCTAAGAAACCCAACATATTGTCAAAACTTGACATAGCATTAATCAGTTCTTTTAAATTCTCTAATCTTCCTTCAGACTCTAAAGAATTTTCATGTTTCAAATTATTTACGTAACCAGATTCTTCTAATATTTTCTTTGCTAACTCAGTATGTGTTAGTGATTTAAGATCTTCAGTCCAAAGTTGTAGCAAATTCAAAAATTCAATTAAAGTTAATTTGACAGAAGGTCTGAGCTCATCAGTTAAAACTAACTCTTCTATGGCCTTAAAAAAGCTAATTTCTTCTGACCTAGAATAATTTTTTATTAAATTGATTGTTTGGGCTCCTATCCCCCTCTTTGGAGAATTTATAATCCTTTCTAAAGCTAAATCATCAGATTTTTGAATCACCATTCTAAAATAAGATAAAGCATCCCTAATTTCAAATCTTTCATAAAATTTTGTGCCAACAACCCTGTAAGGCAACCCTATTTGAACAAATCTGTCTTCAAAGGCTCTCGTCTGATAACCAGCCCTAACTAAAACGGCTATTTGATCAAGTTTTGTTCCATCTTTAATTAATCTCTCTATCTCATTTGAAACTTTTCTAGTCTCTTCATTTGTATCTAAAAAAGAAAAAACATTAATTTTTTCGCCTGTTTTTTTTGAAGTTTTTAAAGATTTTCCTAATCTTGATTTATTATTTGTAATTAATACATTTGCTGTATTTAAAATGTACTTATTAGACCTATAATTTTCCTCTAATCTAACAATTTTAGCACCAGGGAAATCTTTTTCAAACCTAAGAATATTTCCTACTTCCGCTCCTCTCCATCCATAAATAGATTGGTCATCGTCGCCAACACAACAAATATTATTTTCTGGCTTTACAAGTAATTTCAACCATAAATATTGAGCAGTATTAGTATCTTGATATTCGTCAATTAGAAAATATTTAATGTTTTTTTTAAAATCATCTAAAATTTCAGAATTATTTTTGAAAATTGACAGATTGTGAATTAGTAAATCTCCAAAATCGACATAATTCATACTTATTAGTCTCTCTTGGTACTTTTTAAAAATTTTAACTGCCTTACCATCCAAAATATGTTCTTCACTATTATTCATAATATCATTATAAGTAAGACCTTTATCCTTCCATGAATTTATTAAGTTAGAAATAAATTGAGGAGTAACTTTCTTTTCATCTAATTTTTCATAAATAATTAATTCTTTTAATAACCTCTTTTGATCATCTGGATTAATAATTGTAAAATTAGAGTTAAGATTTACTAAATTTGCATTTTTTCTGAGTATTTTAGATGCAATTGAATGAAAAGTACCTAACCATAATGAATTAGCATTTAAACCAATTAAAGTTTCCAATCTTGATCTCATTTCTCTTGCTGCTTTATTTGTAAATGTAACCGCTAGAATATTCCACGGTTTTGCTTTTCCAGAAAATAGTATCTTGGCCAGTCTTGCTGTTAAAACTCTAGTTTTACCAGTACCAGCTCCTGACAAAACTAAAATTGGACCTTCTTCATGTTCAACCGCTATTTTTTGATTCTCATTTAATTCTTTAAAAAACGTATTTTTCAATAAACTATCTTTTGAAGATTCATAGGAAAATTTTAAATTTTGAAAATTATTTTGACCTGTTTTAGACATAATTATAATATATTGATTTTAGAAATTTAATAAATCAATATTGTACTAATCATGATGAAAAGTTTTTTATTTTATTTTATAAATATATCCTGTCTTTTACTCTTAATCGGGTGTAGTTCATTTGAAAATCAAGTTTCTGATCTTTCTGATCCATTTGAAAAAACTAATAGATCAATTTTTAAATTTAATCAGGCATTTGACAAAAACTTTCTCAAGCCTGTAAGTGAAAATTACAAAAAAAATATACCCTCTAAGGTCCAAACTGGAATTTCCAATCATATTGATTGGATCTCAACCCCAAGCTCAATTATAAATAGCGCTCTCCAATTCGAAAGTAAGAACTTAGCATTATCTTCAATGAAATTCTTGTTAAATAGTCTTACATTAGGGTTTTATGATCTAGATGAAAATGAAACAAAATTTAAGAAATTAGATTATGGCTCAACATTAGCAAAATATAATTTTTCCGAAGGACCTTTTATTATAGTCCCTTTCCTAGGGCCAAGGACTTTAAGACATCTGTCTGGGAACGTTATAAATTATA
>CACAMV010000017.1 GCA_902533695.1 uncultured SAR116 cluster alpha proteobacterium | reverse complement strand
GAACAATTTGTTAACTGTAATTGTATTGTTTGTTGGAGTTCATATGGTTTTTGCTGGAGACTTATCGGCCGGTGTATTAATTGGAGTAAATATGCTTATTGGTAAAATATATAGACCTACATTGAATTTAGTTGAATTACCTAATGATCTTAGAAAGTTTTCTGATCTATTAAATAACCTTAAAAAATCTGCTTCATTATCTTCTGAAGATAGAGGTTCAGGACAATTTCATCCAATTCAAGGTGGTATCTCATTCCAAAATGTTTCCTTTGCTTTTAAAGATTCATCCAAAGTAATTGATAACGTGTCTATTAATATTAATCCAGGTGAAATTATTGGTGTTTGTGGACCAAGTGGCGCAGGTAAAACTGTATTTAGTGAATTATTGCAAGGTCTTTTCAATCCGACTGATGGAAAAGTTTTTATTGATGGGAACGACATAAGAACAATAAATATTCAACATTTGAGATCCCAAATTGCTCTTGTAGGGGGCAATCAATACTTTTTTCCTGGCAGCATAAGAGAAAACATGCAGAGAGTTTTCCCAAATGCAAATAATGATCGTATTTTATGGGCGACCAAATTGGCTAAAGTTAATGAAGATATTGAAAAATTAGAGAAAGGTTTTGAAACTCCTTTAGGAGATTCGGCAGGAGATTTAACTCCAGCTATGAAACAAAAACTGGCTATAGCTAGAGCAATAATTCGTAATCCTAAGATACTAGTTTTAGATGATGTCTTTGCCAATCTTGACACTCCAAACGAATTAAAAATAATTGATGGTATTTTAGATTTAGCAAGAGGAAGAACACTATTAATTATTTCTCAGCAAATATGGTATTTGAGACATTGTAGAAAAATAATGTTTATGAATGAAGGTAAAGTTGTACAGTTTGGAGATACAGAACAGGTAGTTTCAGAGGATGGTCCAATTCAAAACTTTTTAAATCAACAACTTAATATTGTTAGTCCTAAATTGAAAGGACAACAAAAATTAATTTTCAACTAATTACGCTAATGAATAAAAAAATAGTTAAAAAAACTTTTTTGCCAGGAGATTTCATCTTTAAAGAAGGAGAATTTGGTAAAGTTGCTTATGTAATTGAAGAAGGTGAAATAGAGTTAGTAAAGTTTACTGGTGATGAATATGTTACTCTTGCTGAGATTTCCAAAGGAGCATTATTTGGTGAAATGGCCATTATTGATGGAAGCCCAAGAAGTGGATCTGCCAGAGCAAAAACTTCCTGTGAATTAAGAGAAATTTCAGAGGAACAATTAAAACAATACTTGTCAGGATCCCCGCAAACATCTCTTGATATGATGAGAAGACTGGCAGGTTATGCAAGATCAGCAAATGAAAAACTTAATAGAGATGCCTTTGAAACATCTGAGGAAGAAAATGACAAAGAAGTCTCTAAAATTGAATCTGAAAACTTAAAAATTGATAAAATTGACTCTGTTACAAAAAAGACGCTCAAAGAATTTAATGATGATATAGACCAGTTTAGTGAAATAACACCAAATAGAACATTATTTCTCTCGGGCTTTGCAATTTTAATAATTGTAATTTCATTCATTATTTGGTCATCTATTACAAAAGTAGATATAACTGTTGCAACACGAGGACAAATCTCCACAAAAATACCAAATGTGCACGTTCAATCAAATTATGATTCTGTTATAAAAAAAATTCTTGTTAAAGAAGGAGAAAGAGTTAAGAATGGACAAAAGTTAGCTATATTTGATGAGACCCTATTAGCATCAGATATAAGAGATGCAAAAAAGAAATCTTCAACTATTTCCCAAAATATGACTAGAGTTAAGGCTGAATTAGGTTATTTAAGAGGAATTGCAAAACCTAAACCAAGTGACCAAATACAACTTGCCATTTTTAAAAGTTTTTTATTAGAAGTAGACACAAAAAAAAGTATTAATAAAACTTCAGTAGATCAATTAAATGTTGATCTTAATATTATACAAAACGAAATTTCTGAATTGAATTCAAAGCTTAAAAGATCAGAAAAAAGTGGTATTGAAACTATTTCTGAAAGAATATTAATGCTTGAGCAAATAGAAAGCTATTTAAATAAAAAATCTTTTTTAAAACCAAATAATGAACCTTCTTCAACCAACTTTCGGGTAATGAAATCTAGATTAGATGCTAAACTAAATTTATATAATACTGAATTAATGAAACTTAACAAAGATTTTAAAAGATCTAAAGGTTTGTTCAAATCTAAAATTATTTCAAATAAAGATTTTTCTGATACTAAACAGGCCCTTACAAAAAAGAAAACTGAAAAAGATGTTTTTCTAAGTGAAGAAAACCAAAAACTAGTTGATGAACTAACTACTTTGAGGAAGGATTTAATCCAAACTAAATTTCAATATAGAAATAAATTACTTCAACAAGCTAAATTAAAATCTCAAATGAAAGATGCTTTCGTTAATCAAGACTCATACATCAATCAAATGAAAAAACAAAAAAATGAAGAATTAAAAATTTTGATTGATGAAGAAATTGCTATTAAAGAAAAACTTATAAAACTTAAAAGACAGCAGAGGGATGTAGAACTATTGTCTCCAATTTCTGGAACAATTTTAAAGTTGGAGGATAATTTTGAAGGATCAGTTATCCAACCAGGTGATAGTTTGTTAACTATCGTTCCAGAAAATGTTGATATTCATGTGTTAATAGATATCGATCCCAAAAATATAACAAATGTTTTTGAAGGAGCTAAAGTTAAAATTTTGCTTGATGCAATGCCATCTCAAAAACATGGAGAGCTGGTAGGAAAATTGATTAGTATTTCCAAAGATACCAGAGATGAAGATATTTCTGGAGAAAAGGGTAGTGTTTATCGTGGAAAAGTCTCTATAATTGAAAACAATCTTAGAAATACTCCTATTGATTTTGCTTTATTACCAGGAATGAATGTTTCAGGTAATGTTATTTCAGGAACAAGACCTTTGATAACATATTTGATATATCCTGTTATTAAAACAATTAACACTGCTATGAGAGAACCTTAAACCTTAAAAAAAATGTAACTAAAATGGATATTTGTATAATTGGATTAGGGTCGATGGGCTTTAATTTAACTCTTAACATTATTTCAAAAGGATATCAGGTTACCGGTTTTGATAAAAATAGTGAATTATTAAAAAAATTGAAATTAAATCCACAAAAAAGATTTATTGTTTGTAACTCTCTCAAAAAAGTTTTCACTTCAACATCTTCTCAAAGATTAGTTTTAATTTCATTGCCCTCTTATGAAATTGACAAATGTATAAGCCAAATAATAAAATATTTAGATAAAAATGATATAATTGCAGATCTTGGAAACTCTTTTTTCAAAGATACAAAACGAAGATTTCTAAAAACTGAAAAACATCAATTACTTTTTTTAGGTATCGGTGTTTCAGGCGGTCCTAATGGAGCCAGAAATGGACCAGCAATTATGGCTGGAGGTTCTAAATTAGCATGGACAAAAGTAAAATCCATTTTCTATAAAATTTGTTCTAAAAATGAGAGTTATTCCGCATGCGTTTTTTTTGGTAATGCAGAAAATGGTCATTTTATTAAAATGATCCATAATGCTATTGAGTATGCCTTCATGCAAATTTTAGCTGAAACATGTACTATTTTAGATAAATATTATAATTTTAATCCTGAAGAACAAAAGAAATTTTTATCAAATTTATCTGAAACTGCAATTGGTTGTTATTTAGTTGAAATAACTTCAAAAATAATTTCAGCAAAATACAACAAAAAATATATTATCAATCTAATTGATAGCCACATAGAACAAAATGGAACGGGTAACTGGTCAATTCAAACTTCTCTAGATCTGGGTGTAAGTATACCTACTATATATACTGCTGTTTCAACAAGATTATTGTCAAAAAGTTTTAGACAAATCAAAAAACCTGAACTAGATGAAAAAAATCATAATAATAAGCTTAATATTACAAAAGATTTATACAACTTAATTCTATTTAATTTTTTATGTTCAATTTTTCAAGGTTTCAACATTATTACTGAAGCAAACAAAAAATATAAGTTTAATATCAATTTAAATGATGTATTTATTTCTTGGAGCTCTGGAAGCATACTTCGAGGAAATTTTTTAAATCTTTTTCATAAAGAATTTGTACAATCCAAAAACTTTAATCTAAATCAATTAAAGTTTTTGGTTAATAAGAAATTTAAAATTGATTTTAAAAATTTAAGAAAAATGATTTCAATATGCAACGAACATGGAATACCTACTCCTGTCCTCTCGTCATCTTTAAGTTATTTTGACACAATATTTTGTTCACATAAAATAGGTGAAATTACTCAACTTCAAAGAAGTTTTTTTGGTCAACATCCAATACTTAATAAAAATAAAAAGAAAATTATTGTACCTAAATGGAATAAAAATGAACAAGAATAAATGTTTTGTAATTATGGGTGTTGCTGGAGCAGGCAAAACAACCGTTGGATCTAATATTTCAAAAAAAACTAAGTCTTATTTTCTAGAAGGAGATAATTTTCATAATGATAAAAATATACAAAAAATGAAGTCTGGCATACCTCTTAATGATAAAGATAGATTAGATTGGTTGAACAAAATTAAAGAAGAAATAACTTTAAGAATAAAAGATAATAATGTCATAGTTGCATGTTCAGCACTTAAAGAAAAATATAGAAAAATATTAAATCTTAATGAAAATGCATTTATTTATCTAAAAATAGATAAAAAAACAGCTAACATTAGATTAAAAAATAGAAAAAACCATTTTATGCCTAGAAGTTTAGTTGAAAGCCAATTTTCAATTTTGGAAGAGCCAAAACGTTCAATCATATGTGATGGAAATCAAGACATGGAAGAGATTATTAAAACTTTAATTAATCAAATGAATCTTAAGTAACGTCTATGTTTAATATTTAGTTTTATAATAATAATTTTAAAAATTGTTTCAATTTTACTACATTAATGTATAAAAAAATAAGAGAAATATGAAAAACAATAGAAAAGAAGTTTTACTGGTTGGAGGCTCAAGTTCACTAGGCCAAGAACTAACAAATATCTACTTAAAGAACAATTATAATGTTTCTGCCACTTATTTCTCCAATAAAACTAAACTAGATTCAAGAGTGAATAGTATTCATTTAGACTTGTTGTCAGAACAAAGTATTGTTAATTCGGTGAAGTTTCTCAAAAAAAATTCAAATTTTGATATTGTAGTTTTTTTACCTGGAATAATATTTGGAAAAAAACTTGTAGAGTACTCCATAGAAGAAATTAAATCTTGTATGGATATTAACTTTATTAATCAAGCGTATTTCTTAGGAAAAATTATAAACTTTTTATCTAATAAATGTTGTGTTTTTTTTATTTCCTCTATTTCTGGTGAGAAAGGAAGCTATGATCCAATTTATGCAGCTTCTAAAGGTGCACAAAACTCGTTTGTTAAATCACTTGCCTTATGGCTTTCTCCTTCAATAAGAGTTAATGCTGTTGCACCAAGTTTAATTGAAAATAGTAATATGTTTTTTGATATGGATTATGAAAGAAGAGATTTTCATAAATCTTCCTCACCTATGAAAAAGCTATTAACTTTAGCGCAACTATCAAAAATAGTTTTTGATCTATCTTCTGATCATTGGGATCATTTAAATGGGCAAATTATTTCTGTAAATGGTGGACAGTTTCTTAAGAATGACCCAAATATATTTAATACATGAGATCTTATCCTAAAATGTTAAAAACTTAAATTTGCATGATAATTAAATAATTTTAAAAGTTTTAAAAAATGTTTTAAAATAATTAAATTAATTAGAAAAAGGAGAAAATCATGAAATTTATTGCATTTGGAAAATATAGTAACTCTGCCTTTGCAGGTTTTATAGCTAATCCAGATCAAGATCGAAAAGCCGCAGTCTTAAACATGATGTCAAAAGCTGGAGGAAAATTAGAAGATTTCCATCTCACAAGAGGACAGTATGATTTTGTTGCAATTGGTGAAGCGGATGATTTTGAAACCATGGGAGCTGTTAAAATGGTTGCTTTATCCTCTGGGGCCTTTTCAGAACTTGAGGCTTTAGAAATTACAGATTTTAATAAAATAGCAAAAAAAGCATCATCGATTGTCAATTCATATAAAGCACCTGATGCTTAAAATACTCATTAATTATTTTATAAATACTTAGATTTTTATTAATGGAATTATATGATAAAAAAACTACAAGAATTTTAGAAAAAAAATTAGTCAACTCTGGATTTTCAGAACTTTTAATGATGATGAGAGCTGCGAACTCGATTTTATCATTAATTAAAAAATTTAATTTTAATAGGTTATGGTGTATTGCTGGTCCAGGTAACAATGGATGTGATGCGTTATGTCTGGCTATATTAGCGTGTGTAAATAATATTGAAGTCCAATGCATTATTTTATCAGAAAAGAAAAAATTTTCTTCTGTTGTTCTATCTTTATTATCTTCTCTCAAAATAAAAACAAGTGATTCATTACCCCCAAAAAATGATCTAAATAAAAATGATTTAATTATAGACGGCTTGTTAGGCATTGGATTATCAAGGGAACCTGAAGGAAAAATACTTGATGGTATAAATTGGATTAATCAGATGAAACATCAAAAAACATTTGTAATATCAATTGATGTTCCATCTGGTTTAAATTGCAGTAACGGACTAGCATACAAAAAAACTGTGTGTGCAGATGCAACAATGATGTGTTTAACACCTAAACAAGGTTGCTATACTGGAGATGCTTTCACTTACTGTGGTAAATTATATTTTGATAATTTAGGTTTTAATAACGTTAAAAATATTTCTAAGGGTGTTTCCTCATTACTAAAAAAAGAAGATATTTCTTTCCCAATTAGACCAAGAAATAAACATAAAGGTAGTTTTGGCAATGTCTTAATTCTAGGTGGATGGGAAGGTATGTCTGGCGCAGGTAACCTTGCAGGTATAGCAGCATTAAGAGCTGGCGCAGGAAAGGTTTACATTTGTTGTGATGATAATCAAGAAAAACCATATGAATTAATAAAAATACCAATTGATTTTGATAAATTTAGAGAAGCATTAAGTTTTGTCAATGTCGTGGTTGCAGGTCCTGGCCTTGGAAGAAATGCAAATATTTTTTTAGAAGAGTTGTGGAAAAAAAATATTCCTGTCGTGTTTGATGCAGACGCTTTGAGATGGATAGCAAAAAAAATAACAAACAAAAGAAAACATTACTTTGTAGGTACCCCACATTTTGGAGAGGCTAAAGATTTATTAAATGAAAATTTTGAAGATAGATTCAATGCTATTAATAAATTAAAAATTAAATATGGGGGAAACTGGATTTTAAAAGGTCCTGGAACCTTAATTGGGCTTAAAAAGATTTACGTCAATGACTTTGCAAATAGTATTTTGGCCACAGGCGGAACAGGAGACGTGCTTTCAGGTATTTTAGGAGGTTTAATTTCTCAAAAAATCAAAAATCCTGAAAAAATTGCAGTAGTAATTCATTCGGAGTGTGCAAATGAAGTTATAAAAAAAAATAAATCAACTTTGATAGCTAGTGATTTAATAGATCAAATTGGTAATGTGATTAAACAATTAACAAAATAGATTTTGAAAAATTAACTAATTACCCAAATTATTATAAAGTGTTAATTATACAAATTTTAAATTTAATTTACCAAGCATACCATAATCTGCAGTAACCACGTCTCCTGGATTTATTGGTATTGGAGTAGATAATGTTCCGGTAGTAATAACTGAACCAGATTTTAAAGTAATATTATAATCTGATAATTCATTAACCAACCATGTTAAAGCTAATATTGGACCACCTAATACATTTGAACCAATACCATGGTAAATCTCACTATTTTGATTAGATATACTAACCTCATGCTTTGAAAGATCTAAATTTTTCCAAACTTCTGTTATTTTGTCACCCAAAATAAACTGATGAGCACATGCATTATCTGCTATTAAATTAAATTCACCAGCCTGATGAAAATTTAGAAATCTAGAGTCAGGCAATTCAATTGCTAAAAATAAACTTTCAACAGAATCAATAATTTCGTTTACAGAATAATTATTAAATCTAGGAATTAAAGTTTTACCAATTTTAAAAGCAAATTCTGGTTCCGCCACACACATTTTGTTTGAACCTATTTCTAACAAATCATCTGCATGAAAAATTTTTTCTTTTAACAATCGACCAGCTAAAGGTCCTGAAACACCAATATGAGTTTGACCTGCAGAACTTGTGGCCGCAATTTTCCATCCGTAAAGTTCTTGTTTACTAAATTCTTCAAAATAAGATTGAATAAAATATGCCTCTTTTCTAGATTTAGGTTTTAAATTAACTGGTAAATCTTCAATAATTTTTCCATCATGCCAAGAGTGCCAAATTAATTTTGCTGCATTTTTAAATTTATTTTCATTCATAATTATAATCTAATTTTTTAAAAAAATTTTAATCGACCTCTAATGGTAGTTCTTCATTCTTTGCCCATTCACTCAATGAATTATCATAAATTTGAAGTTTATTAAACCCTAATTGAAATAATACAAAAGCATTTAATGATGCAGCTATTCCACCACCACAATAATTGATGATATAATAATCATCTGTAATGCCATATTTAGCTATAATATCTTTTACTTCTTTAGCTGATTTTAATTTAGAAGTTAAAGGATCAATTAAATCATGAAAGGGTATATTTAAACTTCCCGGTATTCTTCCTCTTCTACCATATCGAGGGTTCTTACCTGAATGAATATCGTTAGTCAAAGCATTTAGTATTAAACAAAATTCTTTTTTCATACCCCCAAGAATAGGTTTTCTATCAACAAACATTTTAGTAAAAGAATTTTCTACAAAGTTAAAATATCCTTTGGCAAATGTGTTAACCTTATTCTCAGTTGGGAATCCTAATCTTCTCCATTCATCGAATCCTCCATCCAAAACACTATGGTTTTTAAAACCTAAAATATAAAGCATCCACCAAACTCTTGTTGACCATTGTAATCCATTCGCAGAATACAAAATAATTTTAAATCCATCACTTATTCCAACATTACAAAAAAGTTCGTGTAAAACATTTAAATTAGGAAGTGTAAATTTGTAAGGACTTTCATTATCTGACAGTTGTTTTTGTAAATCCAAAAAAGATGCTCCAGGAATATGGGATAATTTATAATTTTCAAAACCACTTTCAACATCATAAGGTTTTGAAGGATTGTCATCACAATAATGAAGGAAAGTTGTACAATCAAATACCCTCAAATTTTTGTCATTAATCCTTCTATTTAACCAATCACATTCCACTATATGTTCAGGATGTCTCCAATTTGCTCTATGATCCATCATGTTTTTAAATATATACTACCTCCTCCATGTCTTGACTCAAGGGCATCATGAGCTTCAGATACATTTTCAAGTGATATACCATGCGTTCTTGGTAATGTTAGAAAATTTCCATAAAAAGATTTAAAAACTGAATTTGCCATTTTTGTATATTTTTCTTTATTTAATAAATAATGAAATAATATTGGTCTAGTAATAGTAAGTGACTTTTCAGATAAAGTCGACATAAGCAATGGATTAACCGGACCAGATGATTGACCAAAATTTACTAAATGTCCACATTTAGATAAAGATTGAATTGATAAATCAAAAGTTTTCAAACCTACTGAATCAAATACAATATCCACCCCCTTTCCTTCTGTAAAATCTTTAATTGTATTAATAAAATTTTTTTGATCATATGTTAAAGAATGTTTACAACCATGTTTTTCAGCAATTTTTAATTTTTCTGAAGTACTTACACATCCTATAACTGTTGAACCAACTTTACTTGCCCATTCACACATTAACTTGCCAACTCCGCCAGAAGCCGCTGTAACTAAAATTGTATGATTAGAATTGAGTTGGGTCACCTGCTCTAATAACATAATGACAGTCAAAGTTCTTGAAAAACTTGTTGCCATTAATTCATCTGAAATGAATTCAGGTACTTTTACAGCTAAATTTTTATCCAAAACTCTATGAGACGAATATGCACCATAATTACTATTGATATAAACGATCCTATCACCAAGATTAAAATCTTTTACGTTAGAACCTAGATCTTCTATTATACCAACTGCTTCAATACCAGGAATCCCAGGCAACTTCAATGTTTTGTACAAACCACTTCGCACATAAATATCATGATAATGAACACCAATGGCTGTTTGGCGTATCAATATTTCCCCATCTTTTGGATTTTTTAAAGAAATTTTCTCTAAATTTAATACATCAGAGCTTCCAAATTTTCTTACAATAATAGCACTTGCCATATAAAACTTCAAAATAGAAAATTACATTAGGTTATCAATATTAATACAATTTTTTTACATATTAAATAAAAATTTAATGATAATTTTTACAAATTATTATTTTTAAAATTAACATTTTGTTCTTCTATTTCAAGCCATCGAGTTTCTAAAATATCTAAATCTACTTTTAATTTTTCTAATGTTTCTGACAATTTGATAAATTCAGATGTATTATTATTATAGAAATCAGGATCTGACAATCTTTCTGAAATATTTTTTATTTCATTTTCTTTAAGCAAAATTTTTGATGGTAAGTTTTCTAATTCGTACTTTAAACTGTAGGAAAGTTTATTATTTACATTTTTCTTTCTTTGGGATTTATCATTTTGGTTAGAAACAACATTAGCTCTTATTAACTTTTTTTTATTAATTTTTTTTGAAATGTAATCTGAATATCCTCCGATGTTTTGTTGTACAAGACCATTACCTTCAAAAGCAATAATTTTTGTTACAACTTGATCGAGAAAGTTTCTATCATGCGAGACTACAATTAGAGTACCTTTATAATTAATTAATATTTCTTCAAGAATATCCAAGGTATCCATATCTAAATCATTTGTTGGTTCGTCTAAAATAAGACAAGCTTTTGGATTAGCCAAAACTTTTGCAAGCATCAAACGATTTTTTTCTCCTCCAGAGAGCTGGGAGATAGAACCAATCATTTTTTTTTTATCAAATAAAAAGTCTTTTAAATAACCATAAACATGTCTTTGTTTTCCTAAAACATCTATAAAATCTCCTCCTGAAGGAGCAATAAATTTTTTTAAGGTGCTATTAGGATTTAGATTTGATCGATGTTGATCAAAGTAAGAAAATTCAACTGATTTTAAAACTTTTATTTTACCTTTTTCCGGTAAAATTTCTTTTAACAATAATTTTAAAAAAGTTGTCTTTCCAGAACCATTTTTTCCTAATATTCCTATTCTATCCTGACGTGATATTTTTAAATCGAAATCTTTAAGAATTATTTTATTTTTTTTGTTTTCTAAAAATGATTTACTTACATTATAAAATTCAGCAACTATTCTAGAGTGATGATCTAAATCTAATTTTTGACTAAAAGTAACTTTTGATATTGCTTTTTTATAAGAACTTTCATCTTCTTTGAGTTTTTTTCTCATTTCATTTACTTTTTGTAACCTTCTTATATTTCTCTTAACTCTTGCCTTAATCCCTCTTGATGCCCATTCAGCTTCAACTGAAACTTTTTGTTTTCTACTTTTTAACTCTTTAGCCTCTTGATCTAGTAAATCACTTGACCATTCATCAAAAAACTCAAACCCTTTTGGACTTACTTTTAATTTACCTCTATCAAGCCAGAAAACTTTGTTAGTTATATTTGATAAAAATCTTCTATCATGAGAAACACAAATTAATGTACCTTTATAATTTTTTAAATAATTTTCAAGCCACTCAATTGCATTAATATCTAGATGATTGGTTGGCTCGTCTAATAACAATATATCCGGCTCATCAACCAATGATTTGGCTAATCCTAATCTTCTAAGTTGACCACCAGACAATTTTGATAAATTATTATTAATATCAAGATTTAGCTTCTCAGCTATTTTATCTACTTTAAACTTCATTAATTCTCTATCTTCAGATTTAATTTCAGTAAAAATATAATCAAAAATTGTTTGGTTTAAATCAGAGATTAAATTTTGTTCTAGATAGCCAATAGTTATGCCAAATTCATTCCACCTTTGCCCTTCATCTAATTCTTGAGTCCCCTTGATCAAATTCATTAAAGTTGTTTTCCCTGCACCATTTTTACCAACCAAGGCTATCTTAAGTGAATTATGAATATTAAATGTTAAATTTTCAAAAATTGGTTTTTCATTAAAACGTACCATTGCGTTTTTAATTGAAAATATTAATTGATTAGACACGTTTTAAAATTATGAAATAATTAAAATATTTTGTTTTAAATCTGGTATTTTAAAAAATGAAATATTCATTTAATTTAAACATTTTTTATTTGAAATTTACTTTGCTTTTTTTATCATTGTTAAAACACATTCTCCAAACTTTTCTGAACCGAGTTTAAACCCAATTTCTTTACATTCTTTTTTAAAATTATTAATTCTATTATCATTATATTTGTTTTCTTTTACGTTTATGTAAGGACGTACATATTTATCTTCTTTCCAAATGCCTTCTTTTACAACACCATTTGGATATATTACTTTACCAAAACCATTTAATTTACCAGATCGGAACTCGCCATAATCTATCCTTCCACTTGCCCAAAGAAATGTGCCTGTACCATGTTTTTGACCATCTTTATAATCTCCAGTATATTTATCTCCACTTTTTAATATTAATGTTCCATGGCCATCACTTTTACCATTTTTAAACTGTCCTTCATAAGCATCTCCATTTGACCATTTATACTTTCCATATCCTTCTCTTAAATTATTTTTATATTGTCCATAATATTTATCTCCATTTGACCAAAAATAAGTTCCTAAACCATCCATTTTATCAGATTTGTATTCACCAATATATTTATCACCCTTTCTTGGATTGTTAGCTAAGAAAAAATATGTACCTTTACCATTTCTTTTGTTTTCTCTGAACTCACCTTCATATTTATCTCCATTTTCAAAAAAATAAATTCCTTTTCCATTAAACTTATTATCTAAAAATTCTCCACTAAAAAAATCACCGCTTTTTAAAAATGCAACACCTTTACCTTGAAGTTTTCCTTCTGAAAATTCACCAATATAAATATTACCTTCTGAAAAAGTATGAGTGCCAAAACAACTGTTCCAAGATGAAAAATGTGATTTTGGACAAAATGATTTATATTTCTTAATTGCTTTCTTTTGTTCAAACCTTATAAACTTGTCATCCTTCCAAATGCCTTCTTTTGTATTTCCATTTGGATAGATAATTTTAGCAAAACCATTTAATTTACCTGAACTCCTTTCACCTTCCTCTATTGTGCCATCTGAATAAAAATAAACTCCATACCCATGTTTTTGATTTTTTTTATATAGGCCCAAATATTTATCGCCGTCTTTATAGAAATATGCACCATAACCATCAAGATTTGAGTTTTTAAATTGGCCTAAATATTTATCACCATTTTTAAAATGATATACGCCACTTCCCGTCCTTTCATTATTTTTGTATTCACCAACATATTTCTCTCCATTATCCCAAAAATATGCACCAATACAATTATCATTATGTGTATTTTTAATTTCTTTACAGGGGAAAATAGATGCCCAACTCTTTGAAATAATCAAAGTTACAAAAAAAATATATAATTTAATTTTAAGAAAACGCATTCTTCAACTTTATAAAAAAATATTTATAAGGCAAATATTAATCTTAATCTAATTATTTTTTTTTTACTTTTAGTGGTGACCCCTACGGGATTCGAACCCGTGTTGCCGCCGTGAAAGGGCGATGTCCTAAACCACTAGACGAAGGGGCCATGATGACATAGATATAGAAAGTTTTTAAAGAAATCAAGATTGATCTTTCAATATCACATCAATTAAATGAAATTCTGGCCTATTGCGATTATTCCAAGTGTCAATTTGTAAATATCCCAAAAAATTAAAATATCTATTTGAAGAATTGGAAAATATTTTATTTAACGGTGAATTCATAATATTAAATTTTTTACACCATATTTCTTCTGAATGATCAAATATTTTAAATGAAACATGTTCTTTATTAATTCCAAATCTATTAATATTTTTTACTTGTGCATTGTTAATTACAAACATTGGCATTGGGGCCCCTTCACCCCAAGGGCCAAGCTTTTCTATCCACTCAGCCAAATTGTAACTAAATGAAGATACTTTGCCTATTGCAGCAATATTCAATATATGAGGTTTAGAAAAATTTTTAGATAAGTTAGACATATTCAATTCAAGAAAATTTTTAAAATCATCTATTTTATTTTTTTCTATAGTTAATCCAGCAGCCATGTCATGGCCACCACCTTTAATTAATATTTTTTCTTTCATGGCCCTATAGAACAAATCTCCTAATGAAATGTTTTCTATTGATCTACCAGAGCCTTTACATAAATCTTCCTTTATTGAAATAACACAGGAAGGTCTTTTATATTTTTCTTTAAGTTTTCCAGCAACTATTCCAATAACTCCTTCATGCCAATTTCTGCTAGAAAGCAAGATGAAATTAGGGGTTTTACCATTATTATCCCTTATTTGTTTTTCTATCATTCCAATAGCCTCAGCTTCTACTTGGGCAGTCAATAACTTTCTTTTGTTATTTAATTTATCCAGCATTAAGGCTATTTCATTCGCATTATCCTGATCTGTCTCAGTAAGTAAATTAACCCCTAATTTACTGTTACCGATCCTACCACCTGCATTAATTCTAGGCCCTAATGAAAAACTTAAACTTTGAACATCTGGAGGTGAGTTTAAATTAGAAACATCTGACAAGCATTTTATTCCAATATTTTTTCTAGACTTCATTACTGTTATTCCATGTTTTACCATAACCCTATTTAAGCCTTGAAGTGGCACAACATCGCAAACCGTGGCTAACGCTACTAAATCAACAAAATTAATTAAATTTGGTTCTTTTAAATTTTTATAAAATCCTCTATTTCTTAATTCACGATTTAATCCAATTAAAACCATAAAGGTGACACCTGCTGCACATAAATATTCAAAACCTTTTTCATTATCAAGTCTTTTTGGATTAATAATAGAGTAAGCTGGAGGAAGCTTTGTTCCAGGTTGATGATGATCCATAATAATTACATCAATCTTAGTTTTTTTCATAGCTTCAAGAGGTTCATGAGAAGTTATTCCACAATCAACAGTAATAACTAGTTTAGAACCTTTTTTAGTTAGATCTATTAATGCCTTAGAATTAGGACCATATCCTTCTAAAAATCTATCAGGAATATGAACAAAAGTTTTTAATCCACAATAATTAAAAAACTGATATAACATTGCAGTTGAGGCTGCACCATCAACATCATAATCACCAAATATACCGATAGGCCTGTTATTAACAATTTCATCGGCTAATCTTTCAACTGTTTTTTTCATATCAGTAAAATAGAATGGATCTGGAATAAAATCTTTAATTTTAGAATTTAAATAAAGTTCAAAATTTTCTTTATTTATTCCATTATTTTTTAAAAAAGGAACTAAAATATTTGGAACATCATATTTTTGAGTTAAATATAATGATAAATGCTCTGTTTCTTTATCCCTAGGTATAAGTTTCCAAAAATAGTTTTGAAGAGAGATTTGAGAAGAAAAAAAATCAGAATTTACATTATTTTGCATTTTAAGAATTAATCATAAATACTCAAATGGACTGGCTTTTTAACGACACCTTTTAAAAAACTAATTTTTTCTATAACTTTACTCATTATATTTCTATTTGTTTCGTATGTAATAATAATTAAATTAGCATAATTATTACATTGCTCAATCTCTTGAAAAAAACTTTTTATTGAAATCTTAGATTGTTTGAAAATGTTCGTCAAATCAGCTAAAACTCCATATTTATCTATAACAGTAATTCTTAAATAAAATTTTAAATTATCTTTAAATGGATTTATTTTTATAACATTTCTTAATTTTGAATTAGTATTTGAAAGCCCTATTCTATTGCTTTTTGCAAGATAATCATAAACATCTGATAACACTGATGAAGAAGTGGCTTTAGAGCCAGCACCAGGCCCACTTAAAAGTATAGGTCCACTTAAGTCAGAATTTATTTCAATGGCATTTAAAACACCTCTTACATTTGCTAAAGAATGACTCTCAGGAATCAACCAAGGTTCTACGGAACATTGAAATTGATCTTTATTGCAAGCAATACCGAGCAATTTTATTTTATAACCATATCGATTTGCAAACTTAATGTCATTTAAACTAATATCGCTTATTCCTTTTACATATAAATTTTTTAATTCAGGTATTTTTTTAAAAGCTAAAGCTGACAAAATTAAGATTTTATGTGCTGCATCGATGCCATCAATATCAAAAGTTGGGTCAGATTCAGCGTAACCCAATTTTTGAGCTGTTTTTAAAACTTTTTCAAATGTTAAAGACGTCTTCTCTATTTCGTCTAACAAGTAATTAGATGTACCATTTAAAATTCCTGTAATTTGCAAAATGTTGTTGGCTATTAAACTTTCCTTAATTACTTTTATAATAGGCAAACTTCCGGCTACAGCCGCTTCAAAACCAATAAAAACTTTTTTCTTTAAAGCTAAACTTGAAATTTTAGCACCATGATTAGCTATCAACGCTTTGTTAGCTGTAATAAAAGCTTTTCCATTATTAATACTTTCAAAACAAAGCTCTTTAGCAATGCCATCAGAACCACCTATCAATTCAATTATAAGATCAATATTACTATCTAAAGCTAAATGAGTTGCATTCTTATAATATTTGAAGCTGTTTAAATTAATAGATCTTAATTTGTTTTTGGATTTATATGATAAACCATGCACAAAAAATTTTTTGTTTATTTCTTTAGAGGCTAGTAACTGTTTTAGTACTTCTTCACCAACATTACCTATGCCTGCAATGCCAATTGATATGGGTTTCATATTATCTAAAAGTAATAAAAAATTATCTCTTGGAAAACTGGAAGCTTTTTCTAGCTTTTGCTCTACCGTATTTTTTTCTTTCCACAGTTCTCGAATCTCTTGTTAATAAACCAGCTGCTTTTAATGGCTTTCTAAGTTCCGGCTCAAAAAAACATAAAGCTTTACTTAATCCATGTTTAACCGCACCTGCTTGGCCTGATAAACCTCCACCTTTAACAGTAGCCATTACATCAAATTGACCTTCTCTATTAGCAATTTCAAAAACGTGATTTAATTGCATTTGCAAAACAGGCCTAGAAAAATAATCATTGATTACTTTACCATTAATGTACATTTGACCATTACCTCTTTTCACCCAAACTCTAGCAGTTGAATCTTTCCTTCTACCAGTTGCATAAGACCTACCTTGCGGATCGATTTTAGAATCACTCTGATCTGAACCCGAATTCTTAGATAATTCCTTCTTAGCATCAGGCAGCTCTTTTTTATCCTGCATCTCTCTAATTTTTTCTAATTGTTCTTTCATTTTTTTGCCTAGCTATTTTTTCTATTCATATTTTTGATATCTAAGTTTATAGGTTTTTGAGCTTC
Source organism: uncultured SAR116 cluster alpha proteobacterium (assembly GCA_902533695.1). GTDB lineage: Bacteria > Pseudomonadota > Alphaproteobacteria > Puniceispirillales > Marisalimonadaceae > AG-426-I14. The sequence goes on along the minus strand of CACAMV010000017.1, from coordinate 4,583 downwards.
ATGAGGATGATTTTTTCCTTTATAAACATGTAATTGTTTCATCACTTTCCTACCCAAAGGTCCTTTTGGGATCATCCTCTTAACGGCGAGTTCTATAACCTTAGAAGGATTCTTACCAGACAACATTTTATCAGGTGTAATAGATTTTATTCCACCAGGATAACCTGTATGCCAAAAATACTCTTTTTTAGTTTTCTTTTCACCTTTAAGAAGTATTTTTTCACAATTTATAACTATAATGTTATCTCCACATTGCATATTAGGTGTGTAGAATGTTTTATGCTTACCTCTTAACCTATTTGCCAAGATAACAGCTAATCTACCTAAAACCAAGCCTTCTGCATCAACTAAAAACCAATCGTTTTGTATATCTTTTATTTTTGGAATAAATGTTCTGCTTAAAGTCATTAAAACCTCAAAATCTAATAATGGACTTATATATTTGTTGAAAAGATTAGTCAACAACTCAAAATAATAATATAATGTTTTTAGTCTTTTTGAAGTAATTACAGTTATATTAGCAATTAAATCATAATAAGAGTGTAAAATGGAAATTAAAGAGTTCAAAGAATTTATATTTTTAATAACAGAAAAAGAAGTTTTAAATTATGATCAAGCAAAATCATGTTTTAGTTTTATAATGTCTGGAAAAGCTTCTGACATATTAATTTCTTCTTTTTTAACTTCTTTAAAAATTAATTTGCTAATCAATGGATTTTCTCCAGAAATCATAGCTGCTGGTGCCGACATAATGCGAGAAAAAGCAACAAAAATTAATGTTCCTGAAAACACAATTGATATTGTTGGCACAGGTGGTGATGGACATAACACATATAATATTTCAACCGCAACCGCCTTTGTTTTAGCAGGTACTGGAATACCGGTCGCAAAACATGGGAACTATGCTGCAAGTTCAATGTCTGGTGCAGCAAATGTTTTGGAAAGTTTAGGTGTAAATATTCATAATAGTTTAGATAATGTAGAAAAATGTTTAAATGAATGCGGTATATGTTTTTTGTTTGCGCCAAAACATCATGTGGCGATGAAATATGTTATGAATGTAAGGAAAGAATTAGGGTTTAGAACTATTTTCAATTTGTTAGGCCCTCTTTCCAATCCAGGTTTTGTAAAAAAACAAATAGTCGGTGTATACTCAAAATCATTATTAATACCGTTTGCTGAATCATTAAAAAAACTAGGATCAACAAATAGTTGGATTGTATGTGGAGAAAACGGTTTAGATGAGGTTTCAACTACTGGTACCACATTTTGCGTTGAACTTAAAGATGATAAAATTAGAGAATTTCAAATCAATCCTGAAGATTTAAATTTACAAAAAGTAAATATTAATCAATTAGTTGGAGGTGATTCTAAAAAAAATGCAAAAGAAATTTTGGAATTATTAAATGGAAAAAAAGGACCATTTAATGATATTGTTAAATTTAATGCGTCAGCAGCGTTAGTAGCAACAAATAATGAAGATAATTTAAAAAATGCAAAAGAAAAAGTTGATCAATCTTTGGATGGCGGTCACGCGCTCATCAAATTAAATGAAATAGTTAAAATTACTAATTTATAAGATTTTATGAAAACATTAAAAGATATATTAAAGTTTAAAAAAGAAGAACTTGAAAAAGAAAAGTTAATTACTCCTGAAAATAAAATTAATGAATTCATTCATATTAAAGATAAACCGAGAGGTTTTTTAAAAGCATTAAAAAATAATAAAAAGAATTTTGGAATTATAGCTGAAATAAAAAAAGCATCACCAAGCAAAGGTATTATTCGAAAAAATTTTAATCCTTTAGAAATAGCACTTCAATATCAATTATCTGGTGCTACATGTTTATCAGTGTTAACAGATAAACATTTTTTTCATGGAGACAAAAAATTTATAGAAATAATTAAACAAAAAGTAGATCTTCCAGTTTTAAGAAAAGACTTTATAATTGATAGTTGGCAAATCAAGCAATCTAGATTTTTAGAGGCAGATTGTATCCTTTTAATTTTGTCATGTTTATCTTTAAATCAAGCCAAAGAATTTGAACTTGAAGCTATGGAGTTGGGAATGGATGTTTTAATTGAAACTCATACAAAAAAAGAAATTGAGCACTCAAATGATTTTAAAACCAAACTGATTGGTATTAATAATAGAAACCTTAAAACGATGGAAGTTAAAATCAACAACTCAATAGATCTTATTAAATACTTAAATGAAGACAAAATTCCAATCTCAGAAAGCGGAATCAAAAATAAAGATGATATCTCAAAACTTAAAGTCAGTGGGTTTAAAAATTTTTTAATTGGAGAAGCATTTATGAGACAAAATGACATTGATCAAGTTTTTAAAAATATTTTTTAATTTAAATTCTCTAGAAAGAATATAGAAATGAGCAAAAAAAAATTTTCACACTTTGATGATCTAGGCAATCCTAGCATGGTAGACATAAACCAAAAAAAAGAGAACAAAAGAATAGCAATAGCGTTTGGTAAAGTTTCAATGAAACCTGAAACACTTCAATTGATTTTGGATTATAAGATAAAAAAAGGTGACGTTCTTCAAGTGGCAAATTTGGCAGGTATAATGGCTGCAAAAAAAACTGATAATCTAATACCCTTATGTCACTCGCTTCCAATATCTTATATTAAAATTGATTTTCAAATTAACAAAAATGAATCATGCATAGAGATCACTGCTGAAGCATCTTTAATAGGCAGAACAGGGGTTGAGATGGAATCTCTAACTGCTATTTCTGTTTCAGCATTGACAATTTATGATATGTGTAAAAGTGTTGATAAATCAATGACGATTTCTTCTATAAAATTAAAGCATAAATCAGGTGGCAAATCAGGTGTTTTCAATGCCTAATAAACAAAAACTTTTAAGTGTAAATCAAGCAATAGAAAAAATTACTAAAAAGTTTTCAAGCCTTGATGACGAAGATGTAGAACTAACATCTGCTTTGGGTAGAGTAACAGCAAAACCAATAAAAGCTAAAATTAACAATCCGCCACAAGATGTATCTTCAATGGATGGTTATGCAATCTCTTCAAAAACTATATCTAATCATTATAAAATTATTGGTGAATCATCTGCTGGCAACTCTTTTGACCAAAAAGTTAAAGAAGGAGAGACAGTTCAAATTTTCACTGGAGCTAATATTCCAAAAGGAACTGATACTGTTGTCATCCAAGAAAATGTATCTCTAAAAAACAAAAATATTTCTATTAAAAATTTACAAAAATTACGTCAAAACCAAAACATTAGACCAAAAGGCTTAAACTTTGAGAAAGGTACAACCATATTAAATAAAAACTCAATAATTAACTCTAGAAACATAGGGTCAATTGCAATGTCAGGTAACTTCTGGATAAATGTAATTAGAAAACCAATTGTTGGAATATTGTCGACAGGAAATGAGCTAGAAAAGGTTGGGCAATTAAACATTGAAAACAAAATACCTAGTGGTAATAACATAATGCTTGCTTCAATGGTTAAAATTTTCGGAGGAATTTCTAGAATTCTTCCAATCGCTGAAGATAAAGAAGAAACTATAAAAAAAATTATTGAGAAAAATTTAGATTGCAACCTTCTTTTAACAACTGGAGGTGCATCTGTTGGAAAATATGATTTACTTTACAAAATTTTCAAATCAAAAAATAATAAAACAAAAATTAATTTTTGGAAAATTGCCATGAGACCAGGTAAACCACTTATTTTTTGTTTGTATGACAACACACCTATTTTGAGTTTACCTGGAAATCCTGTTTCTGCAGGTGTATGTTCATTAATCTTTTTAAGAGCAGCAATTAATAAAATGTTGGGATTAAATAATTTTTTTCCAGAAATTTCAAATGGAATAATATGCCATTCACTTCAAAAAAATAATGAAAGAATGGATTTTTTGAGAGCCAAATCAGAAGAAAAAGATGGAAAAAGTTTTATTACTGTTTTTGAAAAACAAGACAGTTCAATGATCAATCTATTTGCCTTATCAAACTGTCTATTAATTAGAAACCCATTTGAAAAAAAATTAAAAGCTGGCGATCCAGTTAAAATTATAAAATATTCAAGCTATTTTTAAAAAATTGACAGATTTTAATATTTTTGTTAGAACAAAAAGTGAACTTATGCTAACAAAAAAACAAAATGAACTCTTAAGATTCTTAATTGCAAGCATTGAAAAATCTGGTATTTCTCCATCGTATCAAGAGATTTGTGAAAAAATGGCATTGAAATCCAAATCAGGTATCCATAGAATTGTTAATGGACTTGAAGAAAGAGGTTTTATTAAAAGGGTAGGTTTTAACAAAAAAAGATGCCTTTTCCCCGAAAAATACCCAAATGGACAAAAATACGTCAATGATGTATTTTTTGTTGATAATACAATTCAAAATAAATCTAATTTTCCAATAGAAATAAGTAAAATTCCTCTCTTGGGAAAAATAGCTGCTGGCACCCCAATAGAAGCAATTGAAAGTTTTGAAAATTATTTGGACATACCTAAATCTCAATTAGGATCGGGTGAATACTATGCTTTAAAGGTTGAGGGTGATTCCATGGTTGAAGCAGGTATTCATGA
>CACAMV010000016.1 GCA_902533695.1 uncultured SAR116 cluster alpha proteobacterium | reverse complement strand
TGGTTTTAATTAAAAAACTCAAAGGTTGAGGGATAGAATGAGAAGCATTAATGGGATAAATTTCAAATTCACCCAATTTAATTTGTTTTTCATTTGGAATTAATTTCAATTCAAAGTTGAATTGAATATTATTTTCTTTTAATTTTCTTCTTAGCAATGATAAAGTAAATTCAGCACCCCAAATAGGACAATTTATTTGACTAGCAAAATATGTTATTGCACCATAATGATCTTCATGGGCATGAGTTAAAAATATTCCTAATAAATCATTTTTAAGTTTTTTTATAAAATCAAAATCAGGTAATAAAATATCAATGCCTAACATCTTCTCATCAGGAAAAGCAATACCTAAATCGATTAACAACCATTTACCATTAAAATGGTATAAATTTGCATTCATTCCAATTTCTTCTGAACCACCTATCGGAATAAAAATTAATTCTTGTTTTTCAAATTTCATAATATTTACTTATTTTTTTCGTTTAATTTATAAATATAAGCTAAGCCAGATATTGTTAAATTTTTTTCAATTAAATCAATAGACTTTATTTCGTTTTTAAATAATTTACTTAATCCTCCAGTAGCAATTATTTTTGAATCTTTATAAATATTTTTTAACTTGCTAATAAGGCCTTCTATCATACAAACATATCCCCAAAAAACACCTGATTCCATGGCAGAAATAGTATTTTTACCCACTAATGTTAAAGCTTCATTATCTAGTGTTCTTATAGTTATTTTTGGTAATCTTGATGTTGAAGAATATAGAGCATCAATTGATAAATTGATACCTGGTGCAATGATTCCACCTTCATAATTACCATTAACTCCAATAACATCAAATGTAGTGGCAGTTCCAAAATCAATAACAATTGCAGGATCGTAATTCAACATTTTAACAGCGCATGCATTTACAAGTCTATCAGCACCTGCTTCATTAGGATTGTCAATATTAACTTTTACATTTAAATCAATATTATCTTCTCCAACTATAATCGATTTAACATTTAAATACTTTTTTATCATTAATTTTATATTTAACAAAACTTCAGGAACTACAGAGGCAATTGATACCCCTTCTATTTCAGTTAATTTTATATTTGAAAGATTTAAAACTTGGTTTAACCAAATAAAATAATCATCTGGAGTTCTTTTTTGACATGAATTAATTCGCCATGCATTAATTAAATTTAATTCTGAAGTCAGATTTGAGTAAAACGCAAAGATTGTGTTTGTATTTCCGCAATCAATTACAAGGAACATTCTTTTTCTCATGCATGCAAACAAATGTATCAGATGGCAAAATTTTTATCACTTTATTTTTTATCAAAATTTTTAAATGTCCTTGAGAATTAACCCCAATAATTTTTCCAAAATTATTATACTCATTTAGTTTAAAAAAAACATTTTTGTTTAAAAAAGCAAGTTTTGTATTTATTTTTTTATAAAAATAAATAAAAGAGAAATTTGTCCACGTTGTGTAATTAAAGTAGATTCTATCCAAAACACACTCAGTAATCTGTTTTAAATCATTAATTATTAAATTTTTTTTCATACCCAAATGAGTTGCTTCATAGTAACTCTTTAGTTTGTTTGGGTGTGAAGTTACATTTAGACCTACACCAATTACAACAAAATTGTCAATTGATTCTATTAAAATTCCACATACCTTTTTATAATTTAACAAAATGTCATTTGGCCATTTCATCCTTAAATCATTAGAAGATAAACCTATATCAATCAATGCCTCAATTAAACTATAACCAACTAAAAGAGATAATTGATACCAATATTTTTTACTTTTTTTGGGCTCTACAAGTGTAGACAAAAAAATATTACCTGATCTTGAAACCCACTTTTTTTTATTTCTACCTCTACCTTTGGATTGGTAAAAAGACAAGATAGAATAACCTTCTCCAATTCCATTATTAATTTCTTCAAGCAACAAATCATTAGTGCTTTCACACTTATCAATTATCTTAATTTCATAATTTTTCATATATCTTTATAATAAGCTTTTTGTTATTAAACCTTGAAAGAAAGGTAAAAATAGGAAAATAAAACATGTAATAATTAAACTCAAATACATTGAAAACTTTAATTCAAGTGTTTGATCAAGTACTACTTGATCTTCAGAGCCTTCAAAATACATTATTTTGATAATTTTTAGGTAGTAAAACGCTGATATAACTGAAAAAATAACACCAATAACTGCCAAAGAATAAAACCCTTTTTCAACCACAGCAAAAAAGACAAACCATTTACCAAAAAAACCTGATAAAGGCGGTATTCCTGCCATGGAAAACATGAAGATCAACAAAGAAATAGATAAATGAGGAAAATTAACCGAAAGCCCTTTCAAGTCAGACAACGCCTCAATAGGCTGATCTTCTTTTTTCAAACTCAAAATGATTGAAAAAACGCCAATTAAAAGAAATAAATAAATTATTAAGTACAACATAACTGCTGATAAGCCTGATTTTGAAAATGATACTAAACCCAATAGAATAAACCCAATGTGTGCAATGCTTGAATAAGCCAATAATCTTTTTATATTAGATTGAATAATTGCTCCTATGGAACCTACAATCATAGAAGTTATACAAAGAACAATTAACAAATCATCCCAATGATAATTAATTTTCTTAAAAACTTTAAAAGTTAATATCATAAGTACTGTAATAGCTGTAATTTTTGGCGCAGATGCTATTAATAAAGTTATTGGTGAAGGTGACCCTTCGTATACGTCAGGAGCCCACATATGGAACGGTGCAGCAGAAATTTTAAATGCAATTCCTGAAATTAAAAAAACTAAACCAAAATTTAGTCCTAAATTACTTGAAATATCATTTAAATTTATATCATTATAATTAACTGAACCAGCAAATCCATAAATCAAAGAAATTCCAAATAAAAGAAAACCACTTGATAAAGCACCTAAAACAAAATATTTTAAGCCTGATTCTGAACTTTTTAAATTATTTTTTCTTAAAGCACACAATACATATATTGGTAGAGATTGAAGCTCAATTGCCAAATATAAAGTCATTAAACTATTTGATGAAGCAGCAATCATCATTCCACAAGTGGACAATAAAACTAATACATTAAATTCAGGGTAATTGATACCCTCTATCTCAGATTTATTTTTAGTCATTATTAAAATAAAGAAAATAGAAAGTAATATTAGACATTTCATAAATTTGTTAAATTGATCTATAAAAACCAAATCATTAAAAGCAAATCCATGATATGGATTAAACAAAACTAAAATAGCAGTAATAAAAATAACAAAAATTGAAAATTTGCTAGAATTTTTAAATTGCTTTGATTTAAAATAGTAAATATTTAATGTAATTAGCAGTAATATAGCACAAAAAAGAAAAAATTCAGGAATTCCAACCAGGAATCCATCAATGCCATCTAAATTATAGTTGTCTTTTGTTAAATTTCTGGACATAACTTTTTAATTTAATTAAATAATCCTATAATGAATGAATTTGGTTGATGAAAATAAGTTAAAATTAGGTTAGGAAAAAAACCATATAAGATTATAAAAAAAGATAATGGTAAAAATAGCATAAATTCTCTAAAATTTATATCTTTTACATCTATTGAATTAGCTGAATTAAAATCTCCAAAAGCAATTTTCTTATAAAACCTAAGCATATAAATAGCTCCTAATACTAAACTAGAACCAGCTAAAATCATTACAATGGGACTGGCTTTCCAAACGCCTGCTAGAACTAAAATTTCTCCAACAAAACCACTTGTACCTGGGAGAGCTACCGAACCCAAAGTAAATATCATTAAAAAAACTGAAAATTTAGGCATTTTAGTTGCAAAGTTACCAAACATATTTATGTCTCTTGTATGTAATCTTTCATACATTACTCCAATTGCCAAAAACAATGCACTGGAAATTAGACCATGAGATATCATTTGAAAAATTGCTCCATCAAGACCTTGTTTGTTAAAACTAAAAATTCCTATTGTAACAAAACCCATGTGAGCAACAGAAGAATATGCAATTAGTTTTTTTATATCAGTTTGAGCAAAAGCTACTAGTGAAGTATAGATTATAGCAATACATGAAATAGAAAAAATTAAAGGTTGGAAATATAAACTTGCTTCAGGAAAAAGTGGTAATGAAAAGCGTAAAAATCCATAACCTCCCATTTTTAATAATATTCCAGCAAGAATTACAGAACCAGATGTAGGAGCCTCTACATGGGCATCTGGTAACCATGTATGAAATGGCCACATCGGAACCTTAACTGCAAATGAAAATAAAAAAGCCAAAAACAACCAAAATTGCACTTGAAATTTAAAATTAAAATCAGTTAAAACACTCAAATCAGAAGAACCGACAGTTTTTAAAATATAAACTATACCAATTAGCATCAAAACTGAACCTAATAAAGTATATAGAAAGAACTTAAAAGCAGCATATATCCTGTTTGAACCTCCCCATATTCCAATGATAATAAACATTGGAATCAATACAGCTTCAAAAAATATGTAAAAAACTACTAAATCTAAAGAACAAAACATTCCCAAAATGAAAGTTTCAAGAAATAGAAAACAAATCATAAATTCTTTTATTCTTTGCTGAATTGAATTCCAACTAGATATTATGCAAATAGGAATTAAAAAAGTTGTCAACAAGATAAATGGAAGTGAAATTCCATCAATTCCTAAAAAATACACTATTCCAAACTCTGGTATCCAATCAGATTTTTCAACAAATTGGAAGCCGTCGACATTATAGTCAAAATTTAAAAGTAAAATTAAAGAGATAATAAATGTCATTAAACTTGTCCATAATGCCACCACTTTTATGTTAGAATTAAGATTTTGAACCTCTTTTGTGTCCCTATTTGAGATTAGCAATATGAACAAAGCTCCACAAAGGGGAAGAAATGAAATAATACTCAAAATTGGCCAATTGGAAATCATTATTAACTAAAACTTATAATAAAAAATTAAAATTAGGCTTGTTAAACCAATAAACATACCAAACGAATAATGAAAAATATAACCAGAATGAAATTTTGATGAAATTTTTGAAAGATCAAAAATTCTTGCACTAAAACCGTCTGGACCGAAGCCATCGATAATTTTTTTGTCAAAAACCTTCCATAAAAAAAGACTTATTTTCTTAATTGGTTTGACAAAAATAAAATTATAAAATTCATCAAAATACCATTTGTTATAAAATAAAAGATAAATACTTTTCATTTTTTCTGACAAAAGTCTTGGTAAATCAGGTATAAGTACATAGAAAATTGTAGCTATTGAAATACCAAATATTGAAAGGAAAATAGGAAATAACTTTACCCATTTAGGAACAAAGTGAGCATTTATAAGTGAATCATTCCCTGCTAGAATGAAAATTGAATGATTCCAAAAAATATCCCAATTTTTCCCCACAAATAATTCTACAAAAAACCACCCTGATAGGACAGCACCGATTGCTAAGCAAAATAAAGGTAATAACATTGAAACTGGACTTTCATGAATATTTAAAAAATCTGATTTAGATCCTTTGAAATCTCCATGAAAAGTTAAAAAAATTAATCTCCAAGAATAAAAAGCAGTGAGTATTGCAGCAAGTGAACCACAAGCAAATGAAAATTTACCGATAAAACTATTGCTTGCAAAAGCTACCTCTAATATCATGTCTTTTGAATAATATCCTGCAAAAAAAGGAACTCCAGCTAAAGCCAAAGATCCAATCCACATCATGACATATGTAACAGGAAGCTTTTTATATGTGCCACCCATATTCCTCATATCTTGTACATTAGATAAGCCATGTATTACAGAACCAGCACCTAGAAAAAGTAAAGCTTTAAAAAAAGCATGGGTTGTTAGATGAAAAATTGCAGCGGGGTAGGCAGATAATCCTGCTGCAAAAAACATATATCCTAATTGTGAACATGTTGAATATGCTATTACCCTCTTAATATCAAATTGGGTTAAAGCAATTGTTGATGCAAAAAGTGCAGTAACTGCTCCAATTAAAGTAATAAACATAAGAGTAAATGGTGCATACTCAAATAAAGGAGATAATCTGCATACCATAAAAACACCTGCTGTAACCATTGTAGCAGCATGAATTAATGCTGAAACTGGAGTAGGACCTTCCATCGCATCAGGTAGCCATGTATGCAAAAATAATTGAGCTGATTTCCCCATAGCACCAACAAAAAGCATAAAACATGCAAATTCCAATATATTGATATTTATGTTTATAAGATCAAACTTTAATATTTCATCTATTTTTGATGGAGCTAATTGAAATATAAGACTAAAATCAAGAGTATCAAATATTGAATATATGAATATTAATCCAACAGCAAATCCAAGATCACCGACTCTATTCACAACAAAAGCCTTAATTGCAGCTTTGTTTGCAGATTTTTTCTTGTACCAAAACCCAATTAACAAATATGAAGCTACACCAACACCTTCCCAACCAAAAAATAATTGAAGCAAATTATTAGATGAAACCAGCATTAACATCGCAAAAGTGAAAAAAGACAAATATGACATGAATCTAGATTTTGATTTATCATCAGACATATAACCTACAGAATATATATGAACCATAGAAGATATTGTTGTAACAACTAACATCATTACGCAAGATAAACTATCAAAAGCAAATGACCAGTTAACATTAAAGGAACCTGAAGTCATCCAAGAAAATGATAATCCTTGATAAAAATTTTTTTCAATTACTATATCAAAAAAAGCAACCCAAGATATAACCATTGCTATTATCATACAAAATATTGTTGAGATAAAAGATCCAAGACTATTCCATTTGTTGCCACAAAGCCAAGACAACAAAGCACCAATTAAAGGTAATAAAACAATCAAATCGTACATTTTAGCCTTTCAAAAGATTAATATCTTTGACATCAATTGAACCTTTATTTCTAAAGAAAACAACCAAAATAGCCAACCCAATGGCAGCCTCCGCAGCCACAACAGTCAGGATAAATAGAGAGAAAATTTGTCCAGAAATTGAGTCCATAAAAAATGAGAATGCTATAAAATTAAAATTAACTCCTAGAAGCATCAACTCAATAGACATAAGTATTGTAATTACATTTTTTCGGTTAAGAAAAATACCAGTAACACCTAATAAAAATATTAAAGTAGATAGAACTAAATAATGTTGCATCTTAATTTCGCTTGATAAGAAATTTGCAATCATATCCATTCCTCAAGCCCCCTCGCCACTTTTAACATCAACAACTTCTATAACATCTGATTTTTTTACATCTACTTGTTTTTTGATGTTTTGCTTTTTTGTATCTACTCTACTTCTTAATGTCAGAACAATTGCACCTATCATTGCAACAAGCAAAATTATACCCGATAATTGGAATAACAGAGCATAATCTGTATAAATGATATTCCCTAATTCTACAGTGTTGTTTTTGAATGAAAGATTTTTAGTTTTTGACAATTCCGTTAGATAGGCATCATCAGAAATAGATATATAGGCAATCTCTAGAAATACAACAACACCTAATAGTAATGTCAATGGTGTATATTTTTGAAATCTATTTTTTCTTTCTTCCTGACTAACATTTAACATCATAACTACAAATAAAAATAGTACTGCAACAGCGCCTACATAAACAACAACAACTAACATCGCCAAAAACTCTGCATTTAAAAACAAAAAGATAATTGCAGAATTAATAAATGCTAAAATCAAAAAAAGAACAGCATAAACTGGGTTTTTTGTTGAAATAACACCTACAGATGCCAACAAAAGTATGCCTGAAAAAAGATAAAAGAGTGCTGTTGAAACCACAATATTCTCCATTACCTATAAGGTGCATCTAATTTCTGGGCTGCGTTAATTTGCTCTTCCCATCTGTCGCCATTAGAGAGTAATTTTTCTTTATCATAAAAAAGTTCTTCTCTTGTTTCAGTTGCAAATTCAAAATTCGGCCCTTCAACAATTGCATCAACAGGACACGCCTCTGCACAAAAACCACAGTAAATACACTTAGTCATATCAATATCATATCTAGTTGTTCTTCTACTTCCATCAGATCTAGCTTCAGCTTCTATTTTGATGGCTTGAGCAGGACATATAGCTTCACACAACTTGCAAGCTATACACCTTTCTTCTCCATTTGGGTATCTTCTTAGTGCATGCTCTCCTCTAAATCTGGAGGAAATTGGTCCTTTTTCATAAGGATAATTAATTGTAACCTTTTTCTTAAAAAAGTATTTTAAGGTTAATATCAAACCTTTAAATATTTCTAAAAGTAAAAATTTCTTTAAAATTGATAAGGTAAATGTCCACATAAATTCAAACTCTCACATATTTTGAGGTAGTAAATCAAATAATACTAAAAAACCAGATGTTAGCACAACCCAAAGTAATGAAAAGGGAAGAAAAATTTTCCAACCCAACCTCATTAGTTGATCATATCGATATCTTGGTGTTGTAGCCCTTACCCATAAAAATATGAATAATATAAAACAAACTTTGATAACAAACCATAAAAAATTTGGTATTTCATTTAATGGAAAAATATCAAACGGCGGCAGCCAACCCCCAAGAAATAAGGTAACAGTGATAGCACTCATTAATATCATATTCGCATATTCTCCAAGAAAAAAAAGGGCAAATGACATTGAAGAATACTCTACAAAATAACCAGCAACAAGTTCAGACTCCCCCTCTGGTAAATCAAATGGGGCTCTGTTAGTTTCAGCTAAAGTTGAAATAAAAAACATAATGAACATTGGTAATAATGGAATCGCAAACCAGATATCTTTCTGTGCCATAACAATATCAGTTAAATTTAATGAGCCTACACATAGCAAAACGGAAATTATTATAAGCCCTATGGAAACCTCATAAGAAACCATCTGGGCAGCTGACCTTAAAGCTCCTAAAAAAGCATAACGAGAATTACTTGCCCAACCAGCTATGATTATGCCATATACAGCTAAAGATGAAACAGCAAACAAATATAAAATCCCAACATTAATATCAGACAAAACATTATTTTCATCAAAGGGAATTACAGCCCAAGCTATTAATGCCAATACAAATGTAATCATGGGTGCTAATAGAAATAAAAACTTATTTGCCCCAGTTGGCAAAATGGTCTCTTTAGACATCAATTTCAACGCATCCGCAAAAGGCTGAAAAAGACCAAATGGTCCTACAACATTAGGGCCCTTTCTTAGTTGGATCAAACCAATCACCCTTCTTTCCGCATATGTTAAGTAAGCAACACTAATCAGCAAAGGCAAGGTTATTGCGATTATTTTCAAAAGAATTACAATAGCTATTGCAATTTCACTTGTGCCAAAAATTGTTAATCCCAGATTGTCGATAAAATTCATAAATTCTCTGCGTTTATTTTTTAAGCAAACTTACTACATTCTGCCATTGTATTTGAACAACGAGTTATTGGGCATGTCATATAGAAATTTTTCTTAAATGATAATAAATTATAAGAACTACAATTTTTTAAAACACCTTTCTTCGGTATTGGATTAAAAGATTCTTGTTTAAAAGATTGTATTTTGGGATATTCATCAAACATCTTTTTTCTTAATTCTTCCAATGTATCAAAATTAATTTTTTTTCCAATTACTTCTGAAAGAGCTCTAATTATAGCCCAATCCTCTCTTGAGTTACCGGGTGGAAATACAGCACGTTCACAAATTTGTAACCTACCTTCTAAATTTAGAAATATGCCACTTTTTTCAGTATATGCAGATCCTGGTAAAATTACATTTGCTTTATGGGCTCCCTTATCACCATGATGACCTTGATAAACTATAAAAGCATCTAAATAATCATAATCGACCTCATCTACACCTAATAGATACAAAAATTTAAGTTTATTTTCTTTGCATTGATCCAAGATCTGATTATGTGTAATACCAGTATATTCATTCAAGATATCAAGTGAACCAACAATACTAGCCGTATTGTTTAAAATATTATAACCATTCCAATCTGATCTAAAGGCATTTAACTTTTTCAACAATTCAATACACATAAATTGTACATTTTCACTTTCATCAAGGTCGAATACCTCATCACCTATGATAATCATAGGAAAATCAGAATTTTGTAGAGTTTCTATAAAATTATTTGAACCATTTAATAGATCATTTAATATATTAATATTAGATCCTAAGTATTTGTAATCATACGTTAAATTGTTCTTATAACTTCCTATAGATGCTATTTCTATATCTCTTTGTAAATAATTTCTTCTTATTCTTGCATTTACAATTGGAGCAACTATTTTTGGGTTAGAACCAACTAATAAAATAACATCTGTTTTGTCGATTCCAGCTATTGTACTATTAAAAAGATAATTAGATCTATTTCCCTTAAAAAATTTGTGATCATACTGAGATAAACTAATCTTATCTGATCCAATTTTTTCAAACATTTTTTTTAATGAATAAATGGTTTCAGTATCAACTTGGTCACCTATAACCGCACCAAATTGTTTTGAAGATAATCCATTTATGTTATGTTTAATAAAATTAAAAGCATTTTCCCATGATGTAGATTTAAGTTTTCCATTTACTCTTAAAAGAGGATTATCCAATCTTTGCTTACTTAAACCATCAATACCAAATCTTGTTTTATCAGAAATCCATTCCTCGTTTATATACTCATTTAATCTAGGTAAAACTCTTAAAACTTTTCCATCTCTACTATCAATCCTTATATTGCTTCCAGTAGAGTCCAAAGCATCTATAGTCTCTGTTTTTTCTAATTCCCATGGCCTGGCAGCAAAAGCGTAAGGTTTTGATGTTAAAGCTCCAACTGGGCATAAATCAACTAAATTTCCAGATAATTCAGATGAAATTGTTTTTTCAAGATATGTGCTAATTTCAACATTCTCACCTCTCCCAACAGCACCCAAGTTATCTACGCCTGCCACCTCATTAGCGAATCTAACACATCTTGTGCAGTGTATACATCTGGTCATTGTTGTTTTAATAAGTGGACCCATGTTTTTATCAGGGACTGCTCTTTTTAAATCTTCAAATCTAGAAAAACCTTTACCAAAGAACATGGCTTGATCTTGTAAATCACATTCACCACCTTGATCACAGATTGGACAGTCCAGTGGATGATTTATTAACAAAAATTCCATTACACCTTTTCTTGCCTTTTCGACAAGCTCTGTATTAGTCTTAATAATCATTCCACTTGAAGCAGGCATGGCACAAGATGCTATTGGTTTTGGTGAGTTTTCCATTTCAACTAAACACATCCTACAATTCCCAGCGACTGAAAGCCTTTCATGATAACAAAATCTTGGTATTTCAACACCAGCTATTTCACATGCTTGAAGAACAGTTACCCCTTCAGGAATTTCAACTTCAATTTCATTTATCATTAATTTAATCATCTTTTATTCAGCAGCAATTTTATTTTTATTTAATTTTTCTTCTATTTCTGATCTAAAATGCTTAAACAAACCTTGAATAGGCCATGCAGCTGCGTCTCCTAAAGCACAAATGGTGTGACCTTCAATTTGTTTCGTCAAATCTAACAAATTATTAATATCTTTAGAAGAAGCAGAACCTGAAGATATTTTTCTCATTATTCTCCACATCCAACCAGTACCCTCCCTACACGGAGTGCATTGTCCACAACTTTCATGTTTATAAAAATATGATAACCGAGTAATCGCTTCTAACAAATCAGTGGATTTATTCATCACTATAACACCTGCAGTACCTAACCCTGTGCCAACAGATTTTAAATTATCAAAATCCATTAAAATATTGTCACAAATATTTTTTGGTATTAAGGGCGTGGAACTTCCACCAGGTATTACTGCCAATAAATTATCCCAACCACCAACAACTCCCCCAGCATGTATATCTATCAGGTCTCTTAACGAAATGCCCATTTCTTCTTCAACATTACATGGAGTATTAACATGACCAGAAATACAAAAAAGTTTTGTGCCTGTATTATTAT
The DNA here is from genome assembly GCA_902533695.1 of uncultured SAR116 cluster alpha proteobacterium. GTDB lineage: Bacteria > Pseudomonadota > Alphaproteobacteria > Puniceispirillales > Marisalimonadaceae > AG-426-I14. The sequence goes on along the minus strand of CACAMV010000016.1, from coordinate 11,882 downwards.
CATTTCCTAATTTTGAAAACCAATTCTCTCCTCTTTTTAAAATAGTAGGAATGACAGCAATCGATTCAACATTATTTACTGTAGTTGGACACCCATACAAACCTACTCCAGCTGGGAAAGGTGGTTTTAAACGCGGTTGCCCTTTCTTACCTTCAAGTGATTCCAATAGAGCTGTCTCTTCTCCACAAATATAAGCGCCAGCTCCACGATGAAGAAAAATATCAAATTGCCATCCTGATTTAGCAGAATTTTTTCCAATCATTTTATTTTCATAAGCCTCATCTATTGCATTTTGAAGGATTTGTGATTCATTAAAAAATTCTCCTCTTATGTAAATGTAACAAACATGTGCTCTCATAGCAAAGCCAGCAATCAGACAACCTTCTAATAATTTATGTGGTTCGTTACGAATAATATCTCTATCTTTACACGTTCCTGGCTCTGATTCATCTGCATTTACCACAAGATAATGAGGTCTTTCTTGAACAATTTTAGGCATAAAGGACCATTTCAATCCAGTGGGAAAACCAGCACCACCTCTTCCTCTTAAACCAGAAGCTTTAACCTTTTCAATTATTTTATCATGCCCAAGAAATAATATTTTTTTTGTATTATCCCAATCACCCCTCTTAAATGATGAAGAAAAATCATTTGATTTAAAGCCATAAATGTTAGTAAATATTTTATCTTTGGATTTTAACATCAGTTTTTAACACTATTTTTTTTTGGTTCTGAAGATTTCCTTCCAAGAAAAGATCCTGATTTTAAGCTGTTATTATTTTCTAATTTATTTAATATGATTTTAGTAGAGTTATAATCTAAATCTTCATAATAATCATCATTAACCTGTAAAATTGGAGCATTTACACATGCCCCAAGACATTCAACCTCCAAAAATGTAAAAAGTCCATCTTTAGTTGTTTCTCCATTATTAATTTTTAATTTTTCTTTTATACATTTTTTTATGTCATCAGAACCTCGAAGCCAACAAGGTGTAGTTTGACAAAGTTGCAAAAGATTTTTACCTATAGGTTTTAAATTAAACATGGTATAAAAGGAAGCAATTTCAAAGACCCTCATATATGGCATTTTTAAAATATCTGCAGCCCTCTCAAGTTCAGGAACAGGCAACCAACCCCCAACTTTTTTTTGAATCAAATGTAACAAAGGTAGGACTGCACTTTCAGCTCTTGTTTTTGGGTATCTTTTTAAAATTTTTTCAATTTCTTTCTTTTCGATGTCTACAAAAACATAATTACTTTTAGTTTTATCATTTGAGCTTTCTTTTATCATCTATCTATTTCACCAAACACTATATCTAATGAACCTATTATAGCCACAGAATCTGCCAACATATGTCCCTTAGAAAGATATTCAAGAGCAGAAAGAAAATAAAAACCTGGAGCCCTTATCTTACATCTATAAGGTTTATTAGTTCCGTCAGATTCTAATAAAACGCCAAACTCTCCCTTTGGTGCCTCAACACAAGTATAAGTCCTTCCTTTAGCAGGTCTAAATCCTTCTGTATATAGTTTAAAATGATGGATAAGAGCTTCCATAGATCCTTTCATTTCACTTCTCTTTGGAGGAACAATTTTTTTGTCTTGAGTAACAATCTCTCCATTTGGCATTAAATTTATAACTTGATCAATAATCTTTAAAGACTGTCTCATCTCCTCCATTCTGACAAGATATCTAGCGTAACAGTCTCCAGTTTTACCAATTGGTATTTCAAATGATAGATCTTCATAAATTTCATATGGTTGAGACTTTCTAAGATCCCATTTAACACCTGAAGCTCTCAAACAAGGACCTGTAAAACCCAAAGAAAGAGCTTCTTCCCTGGAAACTTTTCCAATATCTACTGTTCTTTGTTTAAAAATTCTATTTTCAGTTAATAGAGTCTCTATATCGTCAATAAATGTTATGAAATTTTTACTCCAATTACTTATATCCTCAAGAAGACCATTAGGTAAATCTTGATGTACCCCTCCTGGTCTAATATATGCTGTATGCAGTCTTGCTCCTGAGACCCTCTCATAAAATTCCATTAACTTTTCTCTCTCTTCAAAACCCCATAACAAAGGTGTCATCGCTCCAACATCAATAGCAAAAGTTGTAATATTTAATATGTGATTAAGAATTCTTCCAATTTCACAAAACAAAACTCTAATAAATTTTGCTCTAATGGGTACAGAAATATTAGCTAATTTTTCAACGGCTAGTGCATAACCATGTTCTTGATTCATTGGTGATACATAATCAAGCCTATCAAAATAAGGTAATGCCTGAAGATAAGTTTTATTTTCTATCAGTTTTTCAGTTCCTCTATGTAATAAACCGATATGCGGATCTGCCCTTTCAATTATTTCTCCATCAAGTTCCATTACTAACCTAAGCACACCATGTGCTGCAGGGTGTTGGGGACCAAAATTCATAGTTATTGGTTTTATTTTTTTATCACTCATTAACTTTTTTGTTTTTTGATTGATTTTTCTTCTAAAGTTGCACCCCAAGGTGAGCTGAAATCAAATTCTCTAAAATCTTGGACTAAACTAACAGGTTTATAAACTACCCTTCTTACATCTGAATCATAATTTACTTCAACATTTCCTGTAAGAGGAAAATCTTTTCGTAATGGATGACCTTGAAAACCATAATCGGTTAAAATTCTTCTAAGATCCGGATGATCATCAACAAATATACCAAACATATCCCAAATCTCTCTTTCAGCCCAAATAGAAGAAGGAAATATTTTTGACAATGAAAGAACCGTATCATCTTCAGATAAATAAGACACTAGTCTGATTCTATTGTTAGTGCTAACAGAAAGCAGCTGGTAAACTAGCAAAAATCTATTATTTTTTTTTAAATAATCAATAGCAGTTAAATCCGTTAATTGATCAAAAAGACAATTAGGGTCATCTTTTAAAAAAACAATCATGGGCATAATATTTTCTTTTGAAACTTGAATTTCAATTTCATTAAAATTCAAATTTACTTCCTCAAATTCTACTTTACAAAACTCTTTTATATGATCTATCAATAACATTTTTAGATATGATTAAATTCTAGAAATAGTTGAAGTTCTTCTAATCTTTTTTTGAAGTTGAAGAAGGCCATAAATTAAAGCTTCTGCTGTTGGAGGGCATCCAGGAACATAAATGTCAACAGGTACTATCCTATCACATCCTCTGACAACAGAATAAGAGTAATGATAATACCCTCCGCCATTTGCACATGATCCCATTGACAAAACCCATCTCGGTTCAGCCATTTGATCATAAACCCTTCTTAAGGCTGGAGCCATTTTATTAGTCAATGTTCCCGCAACTATCATTACATCTGATTGACGAGGGCTAGGCCTAAATAACATGCCAAATCTATCTAAATCATATCTCGATGCAGCACTATGAATCATCTCAACGGCACAACAAGCTAATCCAAAAGTCATTGGCCACAAGGAACCAGATTTAGCCCAATTAAATAATTTATCTGCTTGACCAATAATAAATCCTTTATTAGAAAACTCATCATTAACAGCTCTCAAAATGGTATCTTGCTCCAATTTTTGAGTAACATTGTTGAGTTGTTTGCCTAAAAAATTATCTACTCCCATTCAAGTGCACCTTTTTTCCATTCGTAAACAAATCCGACAGTTAGAACTAACAAAAAAAACATCATTGACCAGAAACCAAAAAGTCCAATATTTCCTAAAGACACAGCCCAAGGGAACAAAAAAGCAATTTCTAAATCAAAAATTATAAACAAAATTGCAACAAGATAAAATTTAACATCAAATTTAACTCTTGTATCTTGAAATGCATCAAAGCCACATTCAAAAGGAGAATTTTTATCAGGATCAGGTTTTTGATTTCCAAATACAAATGCAGCAATTAAAAAAGCTATACATATCATAATAGAAAAACAAATAAATATTAAAATAGGTAAATATTCTAATAAGTTCTCGCTCATAAGTACTCTTTCAAAAAAATCCAAAAGTAATTAATTTTTAGCATATATAAAGATATAATGATCTGTTAGCATGATATCAAGCAATGTCAATATATGAATAAATTTATTTTAATTATTTTTTGATTTATATTCAAAAATGTAAATACCAAAAAATATTATTATTAATGAAAGTAAGTGAAAAACAAAGAAATTTTCATTTAAAATAAATATTGCTAAAAAAGATGAAAATATAGGTACTAAGTTAGTATAAAGGCCAGAAGTTGCTGGGCCTAACTTTTCTACACCTTTCATAAAAAAAATTTGAGCAAGAAAAGAAGGAAAAATAATAATGATTAGTAATATTAATAAACCTTTATTAGTCGGCCAAATAATATTATCAGAAAAGTATTCTATCAAAACACCTGGAATAGAACCGATAAAAGCGACATATGAGAAAAAAGTCATTAATATTAAATTACTTATTTCTGGCTTTTTTTTTAACCCTACAGCATAAAATGCATAAAAAATACATGCAATAATCATAATTAAGTCTCCATTATTTAATTCAAGACTTATTAAAGATTTTAAACTGCCATTACTTATTACAATTAACACTCCCAGGAAAGTAGTTAACAACCCAAATACATGAAGAATACTTATTTTTGACTTAAGCCATAGCATAGAAATAATAATTATAAATGCAGGCATTGTTGATTGGACAATCCCAAGATTTATTGCAACTGTATGGTGAGCAGCAACATAATAAAATGAATTGAAGCAAGTAAATCCAACAAATCCCATGCAGATAAACCACCAGTGCCTATTTCTATGTCTTAAAAAAGTAACCTTTATTTCATTCCTACAAATAAATGAAAGAATTAGTAAAACACCAAACCACCTTCCAGAAACTATCAAAAAGGGAGATATTTCTCCAACTGCTGATCGACCAGCAATTGCATTAAATCCCCAAAACAATGCAGATAATGTCAACAAAACATGACAATTATTAATTATTTTTTTAAAAAATATTTTCTTGATCATTTTTATATAAACAAGTTTATTTCTTTTTTTGTAAGAAAAAAACCATACCTAATGCTATTAGACCAAATAAATATATTATTTCTTTTGGTGGTCTATCAACCTCATTAATTTCAATTTTTGTGATTTCATCATAAAATTTAATTCCTCTTTTTTCAGCCATTCCCGTAAACTTTGTATTAGATATTTCCAAATTACCTCTTATGTTCTTAGATACCTCAACACCAACAAAGTTTGTTAATGAAATTTCTTCGTTTTTTGGTATTTCGAATGTAAACAACTTATATCTTTCTCCATAATCAGTATATCTAGTGATATGAAACCTTACATTTCTATTTTCCTCTAAAGTTATTTTTTCATTTATTTCTTTGTTAAAATCTTTGTAATCTGGAAGAAATATATTCATGACCAAATCAGGTCTAAACATTGACAATGTCACAAAAAGCAGAAGAAAAACTTCATAAAAACGTAATTTTTTAATAAACCAACCTTGTGTTGCAGAAGTAAATGAAAAAATTGCTATCAATGAAACAAAGAAAACTATTAAACCATGCCAAAAATTTCTTATTCCAATTAATAGTAATTCTGGATTAAAAATAAAAACTATTGGCAAGATTGCAGTTCTAATTTCATAATAAAATGCTTGAAAACCAGTTTTAATTGGATCTGCTCTTGAAATTGCTGAAGCTGCATATGCAGCCAAACCTACTGGAGGAGTTACATCAGCCATCAAACCAAAATAAAAAACATAAAGATGAACTGCTATTAATGGTAAAATAATACCCGAAGCACCGCCAATTTCTACGATAACATTCGCCATTAAAGCAGCCACTACAAGATAATTAGCTGTTGTAGGTAAACCAAGGCCTAAAATTAAACATAATATCATAACCATAAACAATAGAATATATATATTCCCACCTGAAATAATTTCTACGACCTCAATCATTGCATTGCTCAATCCTGTCGATCCAACTGCGCCAACAATTATACCTGCAGTTGCAATAGCTATTGCAACATTAATCATATTTACAGCGCCCTTAATCATACCTCTAACTATATCTCTCAAACCATCATAAACTTGAAATAAAATTCGACTAAATTCAATTCCATTTTTGAAATTTAACTTTTGTAAAATCATAATTAACATTAGGCAAATAACACTATAGAATACAGCGCTACCTGCAGTCCATTTTTTGAAAATCAATAGATAAATAAGTAATATAATGGGTATAAGAAAATGAATACCTGACAAGAAAGTTTGTTTAAGTTCTGGAATATCTTCTTTATTCATTCCTCTTAGGCCAAGCTTGCTAGCCTCTAAATGAGAAATCCAAAATAATGATAAATATACTATTACTGCAGGTATAAAAGCATGAGTAATAACTTGGAAATATGTTATACCTAACATTTCGGCCATTATAAAGGCAGCAGCACCCATAATTGGAGGCATGATCTGTCCATTTACTGAAGCAGCAACTTCTATTGCCCCAGCCTTGACTGAAGAAAAACCTGTTTTTTTCATAATAGGTATGGTAAAGGTGCCAGTTGTAACCACATTAGCAATAGATGAACCAGAAACCATCCCTGTCAAACCAGATGCTAATATTGAAGCTTTAGCTGGCCCTCCTCTTAAATGTCCTACTAAAGCTATAGCTAAATTTAAAAAGTATCTTCCACCACCAGCATAATCTAACATAGAACCAAACAAAACAAATAAGAAGACAAAACTAACTGATACTGATATAGGTATTCCAAATATAGCCTCCCCTCCAAACCAGTGATATCCTACTAGTCTGTTAAAAGATAAACCTTGATGAGAAATTATTTCTGGCATAATTTGACCAAAAAAAGAATATAAATAAAAAATTATAGCAACTACTACCAATGGCATTCCAATAGATCGTCTAGTTGCCTCAAGAAGAAGAATTATTCCTAAAAGGCCAATAATTAATTCAGTTGGAACTATAATAGAATGATCGTAAAATTCAATTTTGTGTTCTAATAATATGCCGTTCCTGTTAACTAAACCTTCATAATCAAAGCAAATATAAAAAGTAGAAAAAAGACCAAATAAAGATAATGCGATCGAAAAAATATTAAATTTTTTATTCTTATTTTTATTCAAAAAAGGATATGTTAAAAAAACAAGAAAAAGGGCAAAACCTAAATGTATGGCTCTAGCAGGTAAATCTATAAATACCCCAAAACCAAATAAAAAAGGAAAAGGTGATGCATGCCATAGCTGAAAAACTGACCAAAAAAATGCAACGAACGCAACAAATTTTAACTGAGGACCAGATAATATTCTGGCTTTTCCTTCAATCTCACCTATTTGTTTTTCAATCTTTCTTTTACTTGGCATAATTATACTATAAGCCTACCCAAATAATGAGTAGGCTTAGAAGGCGTTAGATCAATTACATCCAACCTTTTTCTTTGTAGTATTTTTTTGCACCATTATGTAATGGGGCAGATAGACCATTTTTAATCATATTTTTAGGATCTAAATTTTTAAATGCAGGATGCAGTTTTTTAAAGTCATCAAGATTTTCAAACACTGCTCTAACAACTTCATAAACAACTCCATCACTAACATCGCTACTTGAAACAAATGAAGCCATAACTCCAAACGTTACTGCATCACTTTTTTGTGACTTGTAAAATGTACCCGCTGGAATATTTGCAAAAGCGTAGAATGGATTATCATTTACTAATTTTTTTTCAGTCTTTGAGTTAAGATTCACAAAATGTGCGCCACATCCATCAATGGCTTGGCCTATGGCGCCATTAGGCACGCCAACAGTATAAGCTATTGCATCTACCTTTCCATCACACAGAGCTCCAACTTGTTCTGAAGAAGTAAGTTCGGTAGCTTGTTTAAAGTCGCTTACACTTGTCCCCTTTGCTTTCATAAGCACTTCCATGGTACCTCTTTGTCCTGAACCAGGATTACCAATATTAACCACTTTCCCTTTTAAATCATCCCAAGACTTAATTCCAGAAGATTTTCCAGCAATTAATTGAAATGGTTCTGGATGGACAGAAAAAACTGCTCTTAGTTTTTTATACTGCTTTCCTTTCCATTTGCTAGTCCCATTGTAAGCATGATATTGCCAATCAGATTGCGCAACACCAAACTGCAATTCACCTGCTTTAATTTGGCCTATATTATAATTAGATCCACCAGTTGAAGGTGCAGCACAACGAAGGCCATGCTTTCTTCCAGATTTTCTTCCTTCAGCAGCTTCTTTATGTACCATTCTGCATACAGAGTTACCTACAACAAAATAAACTCCTGTAGGACCTCCAGTTCCTATAGAAATAAAATCTGCAGCTACAGCTTTATACATTATAGAAGAAATTGAAAAAAGTAATCCAATTACAGCAATAATTGATAAAATTATTTTTTTCATTTGGTTACTCCCTTATAAATTGTTAATAATAAATCTTATACTTTTTATATTGCTCAAACAAGTTTAATCATTATGAAAAATGAATTGATAAACGATCAGTTTCAAAATATTAAATCCTCAAGTACTTTGGAAATTAATGAGATTTCAAATAATTTATTAAAAGAAGGAAAAGATATTTTCAAATTTGGGCTTGGACAATCACCCTTTCCAATTCCAAAAATCATAGTTGAAGAGCTTCAAAAAAACGCTTTCCAAAAAGACTATTTAAATGTTTCTGGATTGTTAAAATTAAGAGAAGTTGTTGCAAAATATCATTCAAATAAAAATAAATATAATTATATCTCTGATAATATTATTATTGGCCCTGGGTCTAAAGAACTATTATTCCAATGTCAAATGGTTATAAAAGGATGTTTGCTATTACCTTCGCCGAGCTGGGTTTCTTATCAACCTCAAGCCCATTTTTTAAAAAAAAAAATTCATTGGATACAATCAGACAAGGAAAATAATTGGCATATAACTGCTGAAAAACTCAATCAACATTGTTTAGACAACACTAATGTAAATAAATTACTTATTTTGAATTCACCAAACAATCCTAGTGGAACAAATATAAGTGATTTAGAAAATATTTCACAAATATGCAGAAAATTTAATATTATAGTAATTTCTGATGAAATTTACGCAGAATTGAACTTTTCAGGAAATTATAATTCCATTTCACACTTTTATCCCGAAGGAACTATTATCTCTTCTGGATTAAGTAAATGGTGTGGAGCTGGAGGTTGGAGATTAGGGACATTAATTTTTCCTTCTGAATTGTCAGATGTATGTCAAAAAATAAAGGCACTTGCTAGTGAAACTTACTCTTCTGTGAGTGCACCTATACAATTCGCAGCAATTAAAGCATATTCAAATGATCATTCCGATTATTTAAGAAAATCAAGAATAATTTTAAAAACAATTAGTCTTTATATTTTTAAGGAATTTTCTTCTATTGGTATCGAATGCGTAAAACCAGAAGGAGGTTTTTATATGTTATGTGATTTTTCAAAAATAATAAAAAAAACAAATAAAATTTACAATGCAAGTTCATTATGTGGAAAACTTTTGTCCGATGTTGGATTTGCTATGTTACCAGGAAAAAACTTTGGTTTAAGTGACGAATCTTTTATTACAAGAATAGCCTATGTAGACTTTGATGGGCAAAAGGCATTAAGCTACTTGGATAATCACAAAAATATTAACTCTAATGATTTCAATTATTTGTTCCCTAAAATATACCAAGGTGTAAAAGAATTAAAAAATTGGCTTAAATTTCAAAATAATTAATGCTAGATAGAATTATAGTACTATTTTATTTTTCTAGCATATACAATTAAATTTTTTCCCAAAATTTTATTGAAACCTATATTGTCAAAAAAATTAGAAAATGGTAAAACAAAATTATCATAAAAAATCAAGGTATTTTGAGATAAAATTGGATTATTTCTACTAAAAAATTTTGTTAATAATGTGGCAAAAAATCCAATAGAATCTGAATAATGGCATTTTTCTATTTTAAATCCACAAGATTTTAATTTTTTTACCAATTCATTTCTATCGTACCTTCTAAAATGACCAACTTTTTCATCTAAATTAGTCCACAAAAAATTGTTAGCTGGTAAATATAAAAAAATTTTACCATTGTTTTTTAATTTTTTAAAAATTTCTTTTAAAACTTTAATATCATTTTCGATATGCTCCAGCACATTAGAAGAAAAAATTATTTCAACCTCATCATTTATTTCAGATAAGGAATTAAAATGCTTAAAACCTCTTTCAGCCAAAATATTTTTATTTGTTTTATCTATTTCAATGCAAACTGGAATTATCCCAGTTTTATTTTGAATAATTTTGGATAAAGTACCTATGCCTGCACCAAAATCAATTATTTTTTTAAATTTATTATCTTTAATTGACTTACAAAATATTTTAATAATCTTTTCATTATATCTGGGTAAAAATTTTTCAATTGCATATAACTCTTCAAGGCCATTATATTTTGTATGATTTTGATCTTGTTTCATTATTAAATAGATTAATCATTATTTCTTAATTCTTTTAACTCAAAAATGACAATATTGGTATTATCAAATATAATTTTATTTTTTATCATATTTTCACAAGAAAAAATATTGTCCTTATAAGTAATATAAATTTTGTATTGCTTAAATTGATCACATTTATTTGTATTTACCTCTTTTAGTGAATCATGATATTTTATGTACCGAACGTCATAATCTTTAAGATAGTATATTGGTAAAGCTCCATCGATAGAATAAATTATCTTATCATCAGGTTTAGAGATCGTTTTTATTTTTTTTGCAATGGTTTCAAGAGGTCTCATAATGTTCGGCGGCCAAACTAATTTACCATTAAACTTTTTCACCAACTCATATGGGAAATTTGAAAAATTAAATACCTGGACTTGAGTATAGTAAGTATAAGACAAAAATAATATGGAAAAGATGAATGAAAAAAAAAAATTTTTTCTAAAATTATTAAAAAAAGAAGAAAAAAAAGGGATAAGCCAAATGAACAAGCATGAAGAATGAGCTGCTGTGTTTCCATACAAGTAAAAATTAACAACTAATGAATATGGTAAAATAATAAAAAATATATTTTTATAGTTCCTAAAAAGGATGAATTTTCCAAAAATAAAAACTATTACTCCTAACCAAGGAAAGAAGTGCCAATTCAAGTATTTAATATTATTAGAAAAAGCATGAATATTTATTTGTGATGAATTTTGTCTAGAAATATACTGAAATAATTGTCCAAAAGGTTTCCCATCCCAATTTCCAAAATTTAAATCTATATATAAGTTTAAAAAATTAGTAAAACTTGGAAAAAAAGTTATCAAATAAGGTAAACCTAGGAAGATAAAATAATAAAGAATATAAACTAAGAAGAAAGCAAAACATAAAGCTAAATAGCTATTAAAAGTTAATTCACCAGCATTTTTATTATTAGTTTTATTTTTAAAAATCTGATAAATAATTAATAAATTTAATCCAATTACAATTAACAAAAAAGTATTAAAGAAAATAAATCCTAGAAAAGAGATAATCATTAAAATGATATAGTTTTTTTTAGAAACTAAATTATTAAAATTATTCGAATCAACCAAAATTTTTAATATTAAAAGTCCAAAAAAAGTTACAGCTCCAAGTCCAAAACTCATAATCTGCACATGAAATAATCCACTTCCACATAGAATTGTTGCGCAAATAAAACCACAAGATTTGTTTGAAATTTTTCTTGTTATAGAAACAGCTATCAAACAACTTAAAACCCAAATTAGATGATAAGTAAACCTAGTTGAGGAAATAGTTTCAGATAAAAAAAATAAAGAAAAAACTGATAATAAATTTCTACCTGGTGGATGCCAATCTTTTATTAATTCTATAGCAATTAACTGAAAATCAAAAT
>CACAMV010000015.1 GCA_902533695.1 uncultured SAR116 cluster alpha proteobacterium | reverse complement strand
CCCCAAGGAGTAAACTTATGAATAGTGTAAACACAAATTTAGGCTCATTAGTAGCCATTAAAAACATGGAAAAAGTCGAAAAAACCATGCAAGAAGCAATGGAAAGACTTTCTTCAGGCATGAGGATAAATCATGCTGCAGATGATGCTGCAGGAACAGCTATTGCAAGTAAAATGGAAGCTTCAGTAAGAAGTTTAGGCCAAGCAATACGTAATAGCCAGGATGCAATATCAATGACTCAAACTGCTGAAGGCGCTTTAGGTGAAATGGAAAACATTTTACAAAGAATGCGTGAACTTTCAGTTCAGGCTGGAAACAGCACTTTAGCACAAGTAGATAGAAATGCTATACAAAAAGAAGTTGCCGCACTTACTGCAGAAATAAACAGTATTTCTAACTCAACTCACTTTAACGGTGTAAAATTGCTTGATGGTACATCTTCAGAGCTTAATTTTCAAATTGGTGCTAACGCTACAGATAAATTAACTGTTGCATTAGAAAAGTCTAATTCTACCACTTTAGGTTTAGATGCATCAAAAGGTGTTTCAAGACTTTCTTCTGAGAGACAAAGTGAAACTGACTTCTCAAGTTCTAAAGTACTTGCCGGTGATGTAAAGCTTAATGGTCAAGATTTATTAGCTTCTACTTATGAAGTTGATCACTCTGGTGCAACTGACTCAGCTAAGCAGTTAGCAGATGCTATTAATTTAAATACAGATGCTCACGGAGCGGTTGCGACTGCTTACAACACTGTTACAAGTGTTGCAAAGGGTGATTTTGCTGTAAACGAAGTTTTTACAATTAACGGCGGAACAGTTGCCATAGCAACAAGCTACGAAGAAATGGTTGCCAACATTAATGGTAACACAGATGTTAAAGCAGTATTAAGTGGTGACAACAGAATAACTTTGTCAAACAACTCAGGTGATGAAATTATACTTGCCGGTTCTGGTGTAGCTGAAGCTGGATTTGCAACTGATACTTTTCAGGGTTTTGTAGCTTTAGAAAATCTTGATGGAAGTGAAGTTGTTATTCAGGCTAAAACAGTGGAAAACGGTTTTGAAGATTCAACAACAAACACTGGTTCCATAGCAGATGTTCAAAATTTTGGTTTTAATGAAATAGACGTTCCAGGTTCATTGGTTGGAACAGAGGTTTCATCTACAGCTTTAAATGATGATCATCAAATTTTTATCAATGGTCACAAGGTTGGAAAATCAGAAACTGCTGCTGCAAAAGATAAAGCAGATGCGATTAACGCCATTTCTCATCTAACTGGTGTTAGAGCTGAAGCTACTTCTAAAATGACTATTGAGCTAGATATCAGTGATATGGACACAGGTGGTACAGAAGTTGTATTTCAGGGTAACACACTGGATCTTAGTGCACATTCTTCGGTTGAGGGTGTTGTCAGTACTATAAACGCTGATACTAGTTTAGGTGACATTAGAGCTTCTACTGATAAATATGGTAGACTTGTGTTAGAAAGCGCTTCAGGAGCTGCGATTGAATGGAGTGATGCTTCAGGAAGTTCAGCTTTTGGTGGTACAGCTATTGATGCTCATGGTAGTGCTCAATCAACAGTATATTATGGTCAGATCAAGCTTGTCTCAGATTCTGGAAACCCAATCCAGATTACTGGTAATGACGGTATTGGATCTGCATCTGATGATATTGCTCATCTTGGAATAGTGTTACAAAGCCAAGAAGAACAGTTAACTTCAAGTGGTGTGGATGTTAGCACTTTGAACGGAGCTAATTCTGCGATTGCCCAAATTGATGCAGCGATAGAAAAAGTTTCATCGCATAGGTCAACATTTGGAGCTGTTGAAAATAGATTAGATGCAGTCATCAATAACCTTACAACACTGAAGGTTAATACCGATGCTGCTCGGTCAAGAATTGAGGATGCTGACTTTGCTTCAGAGACAAGTAAATTGACTAAATCTCAAATACTCTCTCAGGCAGCGACGTCGATGCTAGCTCAAGCAAACGCCTCTAGACAAAATTTGTTAGCTTTACTTCAAGGTTAATAAGAAAGAGTTTAGATAGCAAAGAGAAAAAAGCCCCCATACGTAAAAGCCCCCACAAAGGGGGCTTTTTTCGTGGGGGAGAGATAAACAATTATTGTTGTAATAAGGTTAAGACGTTTTGTTGAAGCCTTCCTGCTTGAGCAATCATTGCTAGTGCAGATTGTTGTAATATTTGTGCTTTACTAAGTCTAGATGACTCCTTTGCAAAATTTGCATCTTTAATTCGACCTTTTGACGCTTCAGTATTAACGGCAACATTTGTAAGGTTATCTATAGCTTTTTCCATTCTACTCATGAGAGCTCCAAGTTTTGCTCTTTCTTTATGAATTCTGTCTAATGATCTATCAATAACTCTAAGAGCATTAATGGCTGCATTTCTAGTTTTGACATCTACTGTTTCTAACTTGTCCAACGATGCGGCACCTGGTGAGGTTTCAAATAAACTTTTATTATCTTCACCTAGAACTGTAAAACTATTGCTAGAATACATTTCGATTTGACCTGATACAATAACTGAATCTGCACCTTTAGTTCCTACCGTTATAGCTCCGGAAGTATTTGCTGATGGAGTCACAGAAAAAATAGTTCCAAATACTTTTCGTCCAGTAACAGTTTTGGATGCTGCAGGACCAGTAATTGTTTCAGTAATAGCTGTTCCACTCATATCAAGGCCTGAGATAGTAAATGTTTTATTAGACTCGTCACTTGCTCCAGTTATAGTAACAAGTGCGCTTTGTTTGGTTATAGTGCTATCAATTCCAACTTTTGTTGTATTTGCTCCATGTCCACTCGGTGTAATACTTGTTACAGAAGCAAAAACTTTTGAACCGTACTGAGGAGTACTTCCGTTTGCTACTGTAAGTGCTATAGCTTCAGTGATTGAATTTCCAAAAATATCTGTTCCTGCAACAGTATAAGTGGTGGCAACACCTGAGGAGTGAGTTATCACAATTCTGGAATTTAAAGTCGTAGAACTGTTTAAAGCACCACCTAAAGTTAGAGCACTTGTACCATTTCCACTTAAATCAGCGGCTGCAGATATAGCATCATCATCTGTAGTTGATGCTAATGTACTTGCATTAAGTGTCATAGGTGTATTAGCTGTTCCAGATGCTGAGGCAACAATGCCATCGGCATCAGTTGTTGTATAATTTGTATCACCAAGAGTGACTGAAGATCCAGCAGTTCCTTCATCATTATCCAAACTAGTTACAATCATAGCTCTTCTTGCACCTGTTGAACTTGTATCTGTATCAAAGTTAACTTCTCCTAATTTTATATCGTAACCTTCATTTTGAACAAGTATGAGGGACGTTTTATCTGCTGATAAAGTAGCTGAAACGCCAGTTGTCATGGAATAATTATTTATTGAATCTCTCATTTCAGAAAGATTTGAACCACTAGTTGTATTACTTAATGTGACATTTGCTGATACAGCAATGGCACTTGAATTTTTGCCCTGAATTGTAAAGGATAATGCAGTAGATCCATTTACGGAGCTATCTATTGTTTTTGCTTCAATTTTAAGCTGACTTGATGCTACTGCTGAAACTCCATGGTTATCAAATGAGTTATTTACTAATGTGGCTATATCTCTTACTGTTGAAGCTGCGGTTGTTGTTAGAGATTTACTTCCTAAAGAACCATGAATTGTAAATGTTTCCGCTTGCATCAAATTTGTGTTACTTGCAGCATCTGTTGCATAGGCATTAAGTGCCAAATTATTTGAACTATCTGTATCAGTCGTGTCTGAAACGACCTTAAAAGCTCCAAGAGCGTCCAAGCGCATTGAAGATATAGATAATGTAGTGAATTCTCTCTCATGCGTACCAATTTGAAATCTTCTATCGGCAAAAGTTCCATCTAAAACAGCAATTTCATTAAAAGTGGTATCTCTTGTAACCCTATCGTGTTCAGCTAGTAACTGAACGACCTCTGTATTTAAATATGATCTTTCCTCTGCATTATATGAATCTGTTGCTGATTGTATTGCCAACATTCTTATTCTTTGTAATATCGCTGACGTTTCATCTAAAGCACCTTCTGTGACTTGGGCCATGGAGATAACATCTGCTGCATTTCTTGCAGATTGTTCCAGGCCTTTAATTTGAGACGTCATTCTATCAGTAATAGCTGCTCCAGCTGCATCATCCCCCGCGTGGTTTATCCTGTGACCCGATGACAAACGCTCCATGGCAGATGTCAATTCACGATCAGTCTTATTAATATGGTTCATCGCGTATTTTGCAGCTATATTAGAATTAACTGTAGGCATAATAAACTCCTTAATTGGGGAGTAATCTGCAATGATTGTGCCAAAATGTAGAGTTAGGAAGTTTTAAATGATTAAATCTATTTTTCTTCTCATTTTGTAGAGTTTTAATGGAATTTCGCTAGTCATTTGATAACGTGTTGCCATTTCATTGTGTCGGAAATTTGACGAAAAAGACGTTTTTGCCTTTAAAAAACTTTCTGTAGTTGAACCATTTGATGGTGCCAAATAAGGAGAGTAAACTTGTCTCATATAGTTAGGTACTAATCTATTGTTCTGTTTCTCTATATTCGATGGTTCGCCCACAAAGTTTTTTGTAACTGGCATGGTGTTTGCAGATCGAACTGCATTAACGTTTAAATCATAATCAGTATTTTGATTCTGATTAAACGAGTTAATAGTAGCCGTGTTATATGTATTTATCATCAGATATATATATATATAAAGGCAACAAATGTAAATAATATAGTTTTTTGATTATGAAAAATAATTATACGATTGAGGCTTATAAAAAATCACAATTAGCAGTCAATTTGACTAAATCACCTCATGAAATAGTCAAACACTTGATGGAAAATCTTATTGTGTGTATGAAAAACATAAAAAAAGATACAGATTTTTTAGAAAAAAAATCAAAAGAAAACCATTTAGACATAATTGAGGTATCAAAAAATAGAGCTAATAATGTTACTAAAGCATTAACAATTATATATAGTTTACAAGTATCATTAGATTTTGAAAAAACACCTGAGATCGCTAAAAGTTTTTTTCAACTATATGAGTATTGTCGCCAACAAATTATTAAGGCCTTCTCTAAAAAAATTAAATCCGGTCTTGAAAAATCTATTGAAGTTATGGAAGAGATTTTAGATGGCTGGTTAGCAATTGGTTTGGAGAAAAAACAATAATGTCTGAACAAACATTAGAAAAACAATTAGTAGATTTAGAAGATATTTCAGAGAAGATTTCAAATTTAATATTTGAAAATGATTTTGATGAAATTATTTATCTTGATAAAAAAAGACAGATAATTATTGAAGACATCAAAAATTACAATTCAGAAGAATTTAAGAAAAGGCTTTACAAAATTTATAAAAATAATTTAATCAATATTAAAGAAACTGAAGAAAAAATAGTAAATTTTTCTGTTCAAAAAAACAAGTCCCTAAAAAGGTTTCAGGCTTATTTTCAAAATTAAATTAATTTTTTTTTTGAAAAAGCTAAACAATTTTAATATTCGGTCGTAGCTATAACTGTAAAACTTAATTTTTTTTGTGGGGGCAAAAATGTTTTTAGTTGGGCAACACACTACAGCTACGCAATTTATTCAAAATAATCTAAATAATCATATAAAAAGAACAACAGAAGCAAGTGAGAGACTTTCTTCTGGTAAAAGAATTAACAGGGCATCAGATAGTCCTGGTCAAATTCCAACTATTTCAAGAATTAACTCTGAAATAGGAAGTATATCTGAAGCAATAAGAACGGGGGCGGAGGCGAAAACTCTTACTCAAACTGCAGATTCTGGTCTTAATGAGATAAATAATTTGCTTAGTAGAGTAAGAGAATTGGCTGTACAAGCAAGTGGGTCAACATTAACATCTGGTGATAGAACAAGTATTCAAACCGAAGTTGATTCCTATTTGACTGAAATTGATAATATTACAACAGCAATAACTTATAATGATATTAAGTTATTAGATGGGACTACAACAACAGTTTCATTTCTTATTGGGACAGATAAAAACGGGAACATAGATATTAGCTTAGTTGACTCTGACAGTTCCGCGTTAGGCCTTTCAGCTATTTCTGGTGTCAAAGAATTTACAAGTGGAAGAGTAGCAAGCGTTAATTATAGCAGTTCTAATCTTGCGGTAAATGAAATCAAAATCAATGGACAAAATGCACTTGCTTCAACATTATCTAGTAATCTTAGTTCAGGCAACAATACTGCTGCAGGACTTGCTACAGCCATTAATGCAAATTCAAACACTCACGGAGCAGAGGCAACTGCATTTAACAAAGTTTCTTCTGCGGCAAAAAATACATTAACGATGTCTAATACCTTCACAATTAATGGTGATACAATCTCAGTACAGACAAGTATGACAAGTCTAACGACAGCAATTAATGAAGCTGCAAGCGGGGTCACAGCTACATTGAATTCAGACAATTCTATAACACTTTCGAATACAACAGGTAATGACATAGTTATAGCAGGAAATGCTCCAACAGATGCAGGTTTTACTGCTTCAACATATCTGGGTTATTTAAAACTTGCAAATGTTGATGGTACATATGTTAAAATTGAACCAATGACTAAGAATAATGGTTATGCCACTAATACTGGAAATATTTCTGATGTAGCAAATTTTGGTTTTAATGAAGTGGATTCAACTACAGTTGTGACTTCAGGTTTAGTTTCTAGTAATGCATTAACCACTGATCATGACATTAAAATTAATGATTATACTGTAGGGGCTTCAACGAGCTCTTCTGCAGCCGCAAAAGCGGTAGCGATTAATGCTATAACATCATCTACAAATGTGACTGCTTCAGCTTCAAATCTAGTTACAATTTCATTAAATTTTTCAAGTTTACCAAGTGCATCCCAAGTTGCAATTAACGGTAATACAATTGATTTCTCTAGTGTGACTAATGCAACAGACGTAATTACTGCAATTAACAACGCCTCTGTAGGGGATCTTAGAGCAGCTACAAATTCGGACGGTGCAGTTGAGTTGACTAGTTCAAGTGGTGCTGACATTATTATTACTCATTCAGGAACAGCGACACATCTATTTGCATCTCATACAGATGCAACTGATGCTACAATATCTAGATCATCATCCGTAACATTCAAGGGTAGAATTTCATTAACTCATACTGCAGGTGATGTAGTAAAAATTTCTGGAGACAATGTTTCTGAGATCGGTTTTGCTGGACAGGCATCCACTAGCACTCCTTCAGCAGGATCAACTATATCTATGTCATCTGCGGCTAATGCAACAACTGCATTAACGACTATAGATACAGCTATCAACACAATAGCTAACACTCGTGCTTCAATAGGAGCTTCAGAAAATAGAATAGATCATAGAATTGATTATCTTACTGATATTTCAACAATTTCAAATACGCGTTTATCAAAATTGGAGGATTCTGACTTCGCTCTTGAGACAGCAAAACTAACTAAATCCCAGATAATGAGTGATGCAGCTACATCGATGTTGGCGCAGGCTAATGCAAGCAGCAAGGTTTTTTTAAAATTGTTAAGTTAAAGTTTGAATACAAGAATATCCTTAAGTACTCATTTTTAATGAACGTAAATGATAAATTTTTTTGTAACTTACCTCCTTTCTTGTCTTATTAAACTTGAATTAGTGTTTCTAGAAATTTTAAATATGATTATGATAAAGTAAAATTTTTTTCCAACTAATCTATGGTGGTAATAGAATATTTTTTCATTTTTTCTATTAATGTTGTTCTTCTGAGTTTTAATAAATCTGCAGCATTGGCAATTTTACCTGAGGTTTTTTCCAAAGCAGATTCAATCAGGATAATTTCTATGTCTTGTAGATGTCTTCTTAGATCAATTTCATCATAAAATGTAAACCAATCTTTATAGTTTTTAGGATGAGGAAGCATTTCAGTTTTATTTATATTCATTTTATCTTCAAGGACTTCAGTAATTTCACTAATATTTGAAGTTATTTCCCAAATAGTGTTTTGTTCTTCGATTGTTGAAGGGGCTTTCAGTCTTAAAAGATTTTCAAAAATATTAGTACTTGTAACTTCTTTTCCTCTAAACAATATACATGCTCTTTCAATTAAATTTTTTAATTCTCTTACATTACCCGGCCAATTATGCTTTGTAAGAGCTGTAATAGCTTCAGGAGAAAATTTAGGTTGTTCTTCAAGTGGAACATCTGATTTTTCAAGCAAATCAAATAAAAGTTCAGGAATATCATCTCTTCTTTCAGCTAAAGAAGGTACGTTAATGGGTAAAACATTGATCCTAAAAAAAAGATCAGCCCTAAAGTCACCAGATTCAACTTTTTTTTCTAAGTCTCTATGAGTAGCACAAATAAGCCTTAGGTCAATTTTTACATCTTCAGATCCTCCTACTCTTTGTATGGTTTTATTCTCAATAGCTCTTAAAAGTTTTGCCTGTAAAGGTAAGGGCATGTCTCCAATCTCATCTAGAAACATTGATCCACTACTTGACTGCTCAAATTTACCTTTCCGCAATTTGTCAGCTCCTGTGAATGCGCCTTTCTCATGACCAAAGAGTTCAGATTCCAAAAGTTCAGATGGAATTGCAGCACAATTGACAGTGATAAACGGACCTTTTCTAGTGGAATTTCTATGTATAGCTTGGGCTATTACGTCTTTACCTGTTCCAGTTTCTCCAAGGATTAAAGCAGTACTATTAGTTTTTGCGACCATACCTACTAAATTTTTCAAGGCTAGGGTTTCCTTGCTTTTTCCTGTAATCATTCTTTCAACAGAATAAGTGGGATTTTGTATTTTTTTATGTTCTGAAAGCTTACTAACCGAAACCATAATAACTCGTCAAAAAATTGAAAATATTTTCTTAACTTTGTTACTCTGTCATAAAAATGACAATAAAAAAAGTATTTTTACATTTAAATTTAGATTTTCTCTTCTTATCTTCAATTTTTTTAATAAATTTCGATTTTGGCAAAATTCTTGCTTCTAATATTCCAACATTAGGAGAAAAGTATGAATCAACTAATTATTGTTGAAAATAAGTTATCAATATCAAACGAACTTTGCAATATGTTTGAGAAAAGAAACATTACTATAGTTAAAGCTAAAGAACAAAATCATTCAGACTTCTCAAATATTAATTTAGTTGGTTTAAATGTAGACACACTCTTGTGTTCGGATCAGTTTGAAACGGAAGTTGGTGGTCAAGAAAAATTAATTGAGTTTGCTAGAAATGCTAAAATCACAAAAATTATTGTTGTTCATGAGGATAAGAACAGTTCACAAAATTATAATGTAAAATTAGAATTAGGTGGTGGTCTAAAAAGGTTAGTTTTTTCAAATATTTTTGATAATCTGTCCCATGAAGTTATTTTTCATTATTGTTGTCCCGATAATTTATATGCAGCAGGTGATTATTCGACTTTTGAATTACTAGCTTTGTCAAGAAGAGTTGCAATTACAGATGTTACAGTTTTTATCAATGGGCCAACAGGTTCAGGGAAAGAAGTTTTAGCTAATTATTTGCATGATCACTCTCCAAGAAAAAAAGAACCATTTGTTGCTGTTAATTGCGCTGCCATTCCAGAAAATATGTTAGAGGCCATTCTTTTTGGTCACGAAAAAGGTGCTTTTACTGGAGCTTCGTATGCAAACAAAGGTATATTTAGAGCAGCTGACAAAGGTACTTTATTACTAGATGAAATTTCAGAAATGCCCCTATCTCTTCAAGCTAAGTTGTTAAGAGTTCTTCAAGAAAAGAAGGTTACTCCGGTTGGTGGTCAAAGAGATATTGAGGTAGATGTTAGGGTTCTTGCTACATCAAACAGAAATATGGTTACAGAAGTAAAACAGTCAAGATTTAGAGAAGATCTTTATTATCGTTTAAATGTTTTTCCTTTACAGACAAAAAATTTGGTTGATAGGAAAGATGATATAGTTCCTATTTCCTTAAAGATACTTGAAAAACATTGCAAAAAAGATTTTGTACCAGTTATTTCTGAAGAAGCTAAAGATACTTTGTTAAATCATGATTGGCCAGGAAATGTAAGAGAGTTAGAAAAT
Source organism: uncultured SAR116 cluster alpha proteobacterium (assembly GCA_902533695.1). Lineage (GTDB taxonomy): Bacteria > Pseudomonadota > Alphaproteobacteria > Puniceispirillales > Marisalimonadaceae > AG-426-I14. Next base: position 18,098 of record CACAMV010000015.1, on the reverse strand, counting down.
ACATTGCAAAGAGCGCTAGTCCTATGCAATTCAAATATAATAGATGTAAATTCTATTATGATAGACAAATCTTTGGATAAGATGTCTTCAGAAAATAAAATAGAAACTTTTGCTGATCAACTATCTTACGCAAGAACTACACTATAACGGAGAAATATAAAATGGATAGAGTAAACGGATCCCAAATTCAGACGCAACTCAGAGAAAATATATTAGAAAAAGCTAATGCAGTTCTGAAAGGTAAAGAAAAATCAGATGTCTTTTCATCAAAAATAAATGAGGCTCTGAAAGAAGTGGCAAATTCACAATCTGAAGCAGAGAAAATAACAAAGGATTATGAATTAGGAAAAGAGACTGACCTTACAAAAGTTATTATGAAACAGCAGGTAGCAAGTGTTGCATTTCAATTGACATTAAATGTAAGAAATAAAGTTCTTAGTTCTTATAAAGATATTATGAATATGCCTGTTTAATTATATTGAAGGAATAGACAAATGGCTGAAACAACAACTGGTACAAATATAACAAATACCAATTCTGGAGTGATTGGAAGAATTTCTTCAGTTTTCTCAAATGTTAAGAGACTTAGCGCTGATCCAGCAATACAAAAATCTATGCCACTGGCATTCGGAGTTATTGTAACTTTTGTTGGGATAATTATTTTCTTTATGATGCAGAAACCTGAGATGACCACGTTATTTTCTTCCTTATCTGAAAGTGAAAAGTCGCAAGTTTTTCAGACATTGAAACAAAATGGTGTAGATGTATCTCTGAACCCTGCTACAGGTGAAGTTATAGTTCCATTAGACGAGTTTCATAACGCAAAAATGCTTCTAGCATCTCAGGGTTTGCCTTCTTCAGTCCCAGACGGTTATTCTTCACTAACAGATATGCCTATGGGCACTAGCAGATCAGTGGAAGCGGTAAAAATAAAACAAACACTTGAGTCTGAGTTATCAAGGTCAATAAATTATATTTCAGGCGTTTCATCAGCTAGAGTTCATTTAGCAATTCCAGAAAAAACAGTATTTGCAAGAGAAACAGCATTGCCATCAGCATCAGTTTTTGTTCGTTTGAGTTCAGGGCGATCTCTTGGTAGACAACAAATTCAAGCTATAGTTCATCTTGTTGCTTCATCTGTTCCGAACTTGCCATCTGAAAATGTCACAGTAGTTGATCAATTTGGTGAGTTATTATCAAAACCTAAAACAGACTCAAATACATCGGCCTCTGAAGAGCAAATTATTCAACAAATGAAGTTAGGTGAAATTTATAGAGCAAGAGTTTTATCTTTATTAACTCCTTTAATCGGTGCAGGGAATGTGAAGGCAGAAATTAATGTTGATATGAATTTTACTAAAAAGGAGATTACTGAAGAACTAGTTGATCCAGAAGGTAATGCTATAAGAAGTGAACAAAATTCAATTGATGAAACAGGAGATGCAGAAGCCAGAGGAATTCCAGGGGCATTATCAAATCAACCCCCTCTAACGCCTGATTTAAAAAAGCAGGCACCAGCCGCTGCAGGAGCTGGAGGAAACTTGAAATCTAGAAGCCAATCATCTGTTAAAAATTATGAAGTTAGTAAAAAGGTTGAAACTACGGTAGCTCAAGTTGGTCAAATTACAAGAATAAAGGCAGCAGTTGTTTTAAGAGAAAAAAAGATTCTTGCTGAGGATGGATCTGCAAGCTTTGAAAAGGTTGATAAAGCTAAGCTAAAAGAAATTCAATCTTTAGTCAAAGAAGCTGTAGGGTTTGATGAGAATAGAGGTGATAGTATAACAGTGACTAGTAGCCCATTTATTGATACAATGGAACCAGTTTCTATACCGTGGTATGAAAGTGCTACAGTAAAAGAACTGGCAAAACAAGCAGGGGTGGTATTAATTTTTGCAATTATAACTTTTGGAGCTTTATTACCTCTTCTTAGAAGAGTTATAGTTCCTGCTTCAATGACAACCGGGGGTCCGGGTGCTTTTGACGATGAAGGTGATGATGATCTTGATAAGGTAGAAGTTCAAGAAGGAGACAGTTTAGAAGATATAAAAGCCAAGTTAAAACCAAAAAAAGCAGCTATATCCGCAGAAATGCTTGATACAGCTAATACATATGATGATAAAGTAGCTGTAATAAGAATGATAGTCGGAGATCAGGCAGGACGTGTTTCAAATGTGTTTAAAAATATGATGCAGGATAAGCCTGTTGAAGAATAAAATAAAACTAAGGAAGATAAAATGGCAGAGATAGCAACAGTTAACAATGAAATTAACGATTTATATGAAGCCCTAAGTGGTACACAAAAATGTGCTATCTTAATGATGCTTCTTGGAGAGGATGAAGCTGCCGAAATCATGAAAAATCTTAGCCCTAAGGAAGTGCAAACATTAGGTACTGCGATGTATTCAGTTCAAGGGCTCCCTCAGGAAACCGTGAATATGGTTTTAGATGAGTTTCTTTCAATTATTAAAGCTCAAACAAGTCTAGGTATAGCAGGTGATAGCTATATAAAAAATGTTTTGACAAAAGCTTTAGGTGAGAATAAAGCTGAAAGCGTTTTAGGAAGAATTACTCCAAAAGATAGTGTAAAAGCGATAGAAATACTTGAATGGCTCGATGCTCGATCAATCACTGACTTAATTATTGAGGAACATCCTCAAATTATAGCTTTGGTTATATCTTATTTAGAGCCAGGTGTGGCTGCAGATGTTTTAAATCTATTACCAGAAAAAACCCAGTCAGATATTGTTAAAAGAATAGCAACACTCCAAACAATTCAGCCAGAGGCGCTTAATGAACTTAATAGAGTTATGCAAAAAGTTTTTTCTTCGAATGCAAGCTTGAGGGCAAGTAAAGTTGGAGGTGTTCAAGCCGCTGCAAAAATAATGAATTTTTGTAAACAAGATGTTGAAGGCAGAATAATGAAAGATATCCTGAAGGAGGACAAGGTATTAATGCAAGGTATTCAAGATAACATGTTTGTATTTGAAACATTGTTATTATCTGATGATAAATCTCTTCAAGTTCTTCTTAGGGCTGTTGATGATGAATTAATAATTTTAGCTCTAAAAGGTGCTGATGAAGAATTAAGAACTAAATTATTTGGATGTATGTCTCAAAGAGCTGCAGCAAATATTCAAGATGAAATGGAAGCTCTTGGTCCTGTAAGACTGACAGAAGTGCAGGAAGCTCAAAAACAAATTATTGCTATTGCAAGACGTATGTCCGATGAAGGTGCTATAGTCTTAGCAGGTCGTGGCGGAGATGATTACGTTTAGTTTGATTAAAAAATGAATAATATAAATGAACAAAATGGCCAAGATGAAGATCAAAATTTAACTCCCCTTGGAGTTGAAGAAATGAATTCCGTTATTAAGTCATTTCAAGAATCATCTTTTAATCAAGAAAAATTATATCAAAAAGATGAAATCAACTTTGTGAAAAAAACATTATATGAATTAGCTGTTGAATCAGAAAAAAATGAAAATACATCTTCAGAAACACCAGAAGAATCAATTGATAATGAAGTTTCAGAGAAAACTGAAGATCAAAAAAATTTAGAAGCTAGCGCATCAATTGACAGTAAAACATTGGATGAAAATCAAAACCGTGATTTTAAGGATGACTCTAGTAAAGTTCAAAAAATGGAAGAAAAAGAATTAATTGCAAACAAAGAAGATGAAAAATCAGAAAAACCAAAAAATGCAGATAAGCTTGTAGCTCAAACTGATAATGATCAGAATTTTAAAAATGAAAATGAAAATAGTGAAACTTCTGAATTAAAGGATGAAAAAATGTCTGAAATTAAAAATAATAATTTTGGAAATGAAGCTTCCTCATCAAATGAAGAAAGTTCTGAAAAAAATAATAAGGATGAAAATTTTGAAGATGAGACTTTAGAAGCATTGGATTCTGTTCGTGAAGCAGTTTCGAAGTCTTTGGATGAGAATTTAAATGAAAATCAAAACAATTTAAATGATGAAAAATTAAAAAATATTGAGCAATCATACACGGAAATAGAAGATCTTTTCAAAAATATTAAAAAAATTTCGGTTGACCAAATAGAAGAAATAATAAAAGTAAAAGTATTGGAAATTTCAACTGAGATAGCAGGATATCAAATTGATAAAATTCCTCAGAAATTTCTAGAGAAAATTAAAAAAGTTTTAAGTGAATTAACTAACGTTAATGATGAAGTTGTCATTCAATTAAGTAAAGAAGATCATGAAACATTAAAAAAAATAAAGGTAAAAGATCTATCTAACAAAAATATAAGTTTTGAAGAAAACTTGGAATTGAAAAGAGGTGATTTTTCAATTTCAACTGGAGGATTATTTCACTCTATAACTCATTCACTAGGAAATAATTGATGTAAGTTTGGGAAATATGATGAATTTAAATTCTTTATTATTTGAAAAGATAAAAAACATTAAATCAGAAAAAGTTTTCGTTAGTTCTGGAAAAGTAAAGAAATTTGATGGAAATATAATTTATTGCGATCCTTTTCCTGCTCCTATTGGGAGTTTGTGTAAGGTCAATGATAAGATGAAAAAGTGTATTATGTGTGAGATAATAGGGTTTAATGAAGAACATAATATGCTCGCAGTTTTAGATCAAAATGCAAATATTGTTGTAGGATGTGAGGTTTCATTATTCGATGATGGAAGGCTTATAGAAATAGATGAAACCATTTTAGGAAGAGTAACTGACGCTTTCGGAAGACCATTAGATGATAAGCCAGTTTTGAAGATGAAGGAAAAATGGCCTTTATTGGGGAAAATGATGAATCCTCTCAAGAGAAAACCAGTTACTGAACCATTAGATGTGGGTATAAGGGTTATAAATTCTTTGTTAACTATAGGTAGAGGACAGAGGGTTGGGATCGTAGCAGGTTCAGGTGTAGGAAAATCAATTTTACTTAAAATGATGAGTAAATTTACGGAGGCTGATGTAGTGGTCGTTGGTTTAATTGGAGAAAGAGCAAGAGAAGTAGGCGTAATGGTAGACAGCTTGATTGATGAAGAAAGTAGAATGAAAATTTCAGTGGTAGCTGTTCCAGCAGATAGATCACCATTAATGCGAATAAGAGGCGCTAACAGAGCAACTGCAATAGCAGAATATTTTAGAAGTAAGAATAAAAATGTTCTTTTAATCATGGACAGTTTAACTAGAATTGCTCATGCTAAAAGAGAAATTGGTTTATCACTAGGTGAACAACCAACCTCAAAAGGATATCCTCCATCAGTAATTTCAATGATACCAAATTTAATTGAAAGAACAGGAACTTCAGACAATGGTAGTGGAAGTATAACGGCATTTTATACAGTTTTAGCTGATGCAGATGATACAAATGATCCGGTTGTTGATACTGCAAGAGCTATTTTGGATGGACACATAGTTTTAAGTAGGTTAAATGCACAATTAGGGATTTATCCAGCAGTTGATTTAACAAATTCAGTCAGTAGAGTGATGACGGATATTGTTGATCAAAACCATATAGATTCTGCAGTTAAATTTAGATCTCATGTATCTTTATATACTGAAAATAGGGATCTTCTTTTAATGGGTGGCTATGTTCAAGGACAAGATAGAATGCTAGACGAAGCAATTGCTATGTGGCCAAAATTATTAGATTTTATTTCACAAAAAGAAAATCAAAAAGCCGATTATGAAACTTCGCTAAAGGATTTAACAAAATTATACTCATCTGGGCAGAATAATGAACAAAAGACTTAAACTTTTTAAAAGGTTAGGGACTCTAAAAAAAAGAGATTTGGCAAAAGATCAATTTCAATCAAATTTGATTTTAAAAGAAATAAATAAAACTAATGATTTGTTAGAAAAAATTGACACTATTATTACTGAAAATAATAATGTTTTTAAATCAGACAAATTATCTGCAGCTTTTTTTAAAAATAATAGTAATTTGTTAAGCACATTAAATAATCAGAGAAGTATAGCAAGAAATAAAAAAGAGTTTTTATCAAATCAGAAAAAAACCTACGATTTAAAAATTGCACAAAATAATAAAGATAAAAAAAGAGTTCAAGAAAAATTTAATGATGAATTAAAGATATATAAAGAAGAGTTAGAAAACAAAAATTATATATCGATTAAAAAAAAATAAAATTATCATAAAATTGTGGCATTCAAATTGCATTATTTGTTTATAATGAGGTATGTCATATGGACAAAATAGGTCTGCAAATTTTTAGATTAGACAGTAATGTAAATAAATTACAATCAAATGAAGGTGATATATTTGGTGCATTATTTTCTATTCCGATGTTAACTAATAATCAGGAAAATAAATTAAAAGAATTTGTATTTCCTTCAAAAAATTTTGATTTTTCAGATAATGAGAAATTAAGGAAATTTTTTAATTTTTTACATCATGATAAAGATTTACATCATGATAAAGAAAATAATTCAATTAAATCTAAAACAGAATTTGTGGATAATGATGAAGTGCAAAATGAAAATAAAAATAAGATCATAGCACCAATTCCTCAGAACAAAAAAATTGAAAAAAAATATGAATTTATAATAAATTTCAATGAAAATTTTAAATATAAAAAAAAAATATCAGAAAATTTAAAACCATCAGATACCATTAAAAAATCTGATAAATCTCATATTGACGAATTCCAAAAGGAAAATTTTTTAAAAAACTCTTCTTATAAAGTTAAAAGTGATTTTAGCAAAAAGAATAATAATAATAATTCGCAGTTGGTAATTGAAAAACCAAAAACATTAGATCAAGTAGAATTTAATAAAGACGCTAATTTTTCAGATGAAGAACATGAAATTAGTTTAAAGTTGGAAAGGTCTGTATCTCCGCAAAAAATAATTTCAGTTAATAGTGAAAAGGAAACCAGCAAGCTTTATTTAAACAAATCAAACGATAGCCAAACAATTAATTTGAATAATTTAGGCAAAATAGAAGCTTCAAGTCAGAGTAATCAATTTTCCCATGAGCATACTTTTAGTAATAATGATAGAAATATGCATTTTCTTTTAAATAATTTTATTGAAGAATTAAATATGACTGAAAAGGGGTGGACTGAAAAATTAATAATAAGACTCGAAAAAGCTCTTTCAGACGGTACTGAAGAAATAGAACTGTTTCTTAAACCTAAAGAATTAGGATCTTTAAAAATTAATCTTCAATTAAACAAAAATAATGCTAAAATTTTGTTTAAGGCTGAAAATCATTTTGTTATTCAAGCGCTTCAGCAAAATGAAGGGTTTTTGTCTAAACTATTTAATGATCAAGGTATTAATATAGAAACAACTGATTATCATCAAAATAATTTTAATAACAATGGAGACTTAAACTCTCATAAAAAACAAGATGATAAAAAACAAAATATATTTAAAGAAAATGAAGATGAAGTTCAGAAGAATGATGAACAAAATGAAACGGACAATAAAAATTATATAATTAACGTTAATGCATAAAGAGAGATTTTATTATGGCTGAAGTAAAAGAAGAAGAACAATCAGGTAAAGGTGGTATTTTAAAGATAATTTTGTTGTCTGTAGGAGCGATTTTATTAGTGGTAATAGGATTGGGAATTGGATATTTTCTTTTTGGAGGAGAACCGGAAACCGATCCTTCTCAAGAAGTGAACCAAATCATTGAAGGTGGTGATAAAGAAAAGAAAGAAGAAGTAAAAGATGAGAAAAAAGAAGGTGAAGAGGAAGGCGAAGACGGTATCATAAATAAGAATGTTAAAGAAGTTCCAGAAGTTGATGCATATGAGACAACATATTTTGAATTTCCTGGAAATTTTACAACAAATTTGAAAAATAGTAAAAAATTTCTTCAAGTTAGTGTAGGTGTGTCTACCCAATATGATGAAAAAGTAATTGAAGTTGTTGATCAACATCAGTTAGCTTTAAGATCTGTGATTCTTTCAGTAATTAGTGATTTTGGTGAACAGGATATAACTGGAAGTGATGGTAAAGGAAAGTTAGCAAAACAATTATTAGAATCTATGAATAAAAAACTTGATGAATTGAAAGAATTTCCTGGTATTGAAGGTGTATACTTTACTAGTTTTGTTGTACAATAATTAAAAAGGTAATATTAAAAAATGTCTAATGCATCAAGAAAACTATCTACAGATGAAGTTTCAGCCTTAATGGAAGGTTTGAAGACAGGAGAAATTAATGCTGGTACAGGACTTAATACTGAGCTTGAAGTTTCATCATTTAAATTTGGATCAGATAATCTTGAATTATTAGGTGACTATTATGCACTAAGACTTATTAATGAAAGATTCGCAAGACTAGTGAGAAGTATTTTTTTACCTATGTTGAGATTACAACCTAAAATAAATCCTTTTCCTCCTGAGGTAAAAACTTATGATGAGTACAGTGCTGGATTAGAAAGTTTTATGAGTTTAACTACTTCTAGAATAGAAGAATTAAGAGGGTCAATGCTTTTAGTCTTAGACCCTTCTTTTATTAGTATACTTACGAATTGTTATTACGGTGGAAAACTAGCAAGTTTCCCTTCAAAAAAAGCTGAATTTACTGCAACAGAAGAAAGAATCATTGAAATTGTTACAGATGGAATGGTAAGAAGCATTGAAAATGCTTGGAAAGATTTAATGCCAATTTCAATAAGACATGTGGGTAGGGAGGTAAATCCCCAATTTGCAACTTTAGTAGAATCGACAGACTCAGTAATTATTTGTTCATTTGTAATTCAGTTACCCAATGTTGATTCTGCATCCTTTGACATTATATATCCATTACAAACGTTAAAACCTATTGCATCATTATTGAGATCAAGAGTTCAATCTGATGTTGTTGAAGACGACACAAGCTGGAGAGACAAACTACAAACTGCAGTTTTAAATGTACCACTGCCAATATCTGCTATTTTAAGTGAACCACCTATTAAAGTTTCTAAAATGGTTCAAATGAGAGAAGGTGATGTTTTACCGTTGGGTCCAGTTGATGGAGTAAATTTTTTTGTTAAAGATAAACTATTGTTTAAAGCTGAGATTGGCGAAACAAATGGTCAAGCAGCTGTTAGTCTAAAATCTAGAGTTTAAAAATTATAAGGAGTTATCTATGGCTGAAACAGAACAAAATGCAGAAACACAAAATGTTGAAGAAACTAAAGCGTCTTCAAATGTAGATGTTGGCATAGAAAACTTAAAAGTTTTAGAAAATATAGAGGTTAAATTAACTGTTGAGGTAGGCTCTTCTGAGTTAAAGATAAGGGATCTTTTGAGATTGAATGAAGGTTCTGTAGTAGAATTGGAGAGACTTGCTGGTGATCCTCTGGACATTTTAGCTAATGGTGTTCCTATAGCCAAGGGCGAAGTTGTAATGGTAGGGGAAAGATTTGGAGTTAGATTCACTGAAGTCACAAGTCCTGAAGACACTGTCAAAAAGTTATAATTCAAATTATTGACAAAATTATCGTTTAAAAACATATAGTTAGTATTTTTTATCTTGGCATTATTCTTGCTTCTTTTGTTTATTAAAGAGGTGGAATTATGATAAATGATATGCCAAACACTTATACTACAGTAACAATCATATTATTTTTGTTAGTCATTATTACAATTGCTTATTTTGTTAGGTCAAAAAGTAAATCTTTAAAAAAAATAATTAATAATAAAAATAAAATAAACGTTTTGGAATATCTTCCAATACGTGGAGGTTTTTCTAGTTTTATAATTTCTGTAAACAATGAAGAGTTTTTTTTTATAGGTCACAAAACAGGTAATAGTAATTTAGTTCAAATTCAAAAAACAAAAAAATTAGAGGAAAAATTAGAAGAGAAAAAAATACAAAAAGAAATACCTAAAAATCAAAGTCAATCAAGTAAAAAACCATTAGAGCACGTTAATATTTCTGATTTATTAGCATTACATAAAAAGGGTTAATGTTATGATCTTAAACAATTTTATTAGTGGAAAAAAAATAATGAAATTTATCTTTAAATTATTGGTCATCATTTCTTTATATATTTTTTCAACAAGTTTCGCTTTTTCAGAAGATTTTTTTAATGGGTTGCCAGCATTAAATGTAATTTCAAATGGTGATAAAACCGAATATTCATTACCATTGCAAATACTTATCTTGATGACAGCTATTACAATTTTACCTTCTTTGGTTTTAGGGATGACAAGTTTTACAAGGGTAATTATTGTTATGTCAATTTTAAGACAAGCTCTAGGTACACAACAAACACCTCCTAATCAAGTTTTAATAGCAATCTCTTTGTTTATAACATTTTTTGTAATGGCTCCCACCTTTAATAAAATCTATGATAATTCTGTGACTCCTTATGTAAATAAAGAAATGTCGGCTCAAGAGGCGGTAAGTTCTGCAAGTGATAATATGAAAAAATTTATGGTTAAAAATACCAGAAAAAATGATTTGATAATGTTTTCTGATCTTGCTGGCGATCAAGTTAAATATGATAATCCTGAGGACATTCCTTTTAGAGTCGCATTACCCGCGTTTATGACAAGTGAGTTGAAAACTGCATTTCAAATAGGATTTCTACTCTTTTTGCCATTTTTGGTAATTGATATGGTAATCGCATCAATTTTAATGTCATTAGGAATGATGATGTTATCTCCAATGTTAATTGCTCTACCTTTCAAATTATTACTTTTTGTTTTAGTCGATGGTTGGAGCATGACTATTGGCTCTTTGATCAGCACTTTTTCAGTGGGATAGTTATGAGTTTTGATGAAAATGTTGCTATGCTAAGTTTTGCCTTCTACAAGGTGATTTTAATCTGTGGGCCTCTTTTAGGTCTGGCTCTTGCAGTGGGTTTAATTATTGGAATTTTCCAAGCCGCTACATCTATAAATGAAATGACATTAAGCTTTGTTCCAAAAGTTTTAATTGTACTTCTAGGTTTAGCGCTTTTAGGAAACTTTTTTTTTATAGGTCTAACAGATTACTTTGCGTTTATTTTTGATCAAATAGCAGGAGTAGGACAACAATAGTTAGTTATCATTATGAATGAATTTGTTTATCCAGGACTTGATTTATTTAACTTATATCAATTGATATTAGGGTTTTTTTTTGTTTCTTTAAGAATTGGAGCATTATTGCTTAGCGCACCTTTTTTTTCTATAGCATTTGTACCAATACAAATTAGGATTGTAATGACAATGTGTATAACGATTTTCATTTTTAATAATGTTAATCTACCTAATATTTTAGAATTAGATAATTTAAGATTGATAATTATAATACTTTCTGAGATTGGTATAGGTCTTTCGGTTGGATTTTTATTAAGTATTATTTTTTCTGTTGCATCTGTTGCTGGTGAAAAAATAGCCTCAACTGCAGGATTATCAATGGCGAATATGGTTGATCCTCAATCAGGAGGTCAAACTCTTATAATCAGTACAGTTTTATCTCTTTTCATGATATGTATCTTCTTGTCCTTAGATGGACATCTTTACGTTCTAAAAATTGTTATAGAAAGTTATTCATATTTACCTATCGGAGCTACTTTAAATTTTAGCGACGTAAGTAATGCAGGAATTGAAACCTTCGGAAAAATGTTATATTTGGCTGCTTTGGTTATGTTACCAGTAGTGGGTGGTATGTTATTAATAAATTTTGCTGGTGGAATAATTACAAGATCTGCTCCTACATTAAATCTTTTTTCTTTTATTTTTCCAGTTACTTTAATAAGTGTATTTATATTTCTTTACCTAGCTTTGGGACCTATAGCCAATGCTTTTTCTGACATTACAGGAATAGGAATTAATTTAGTTGATAACCTCTTACACTCAGAAAGTCTGGAGTAGTTAAAATGGCTGAAGAACAGGATAGTCAAGAAAAAACCGAAGAACCAACCTCGAGAAAGATTGAAAAATCTCTTGAGGATGGACAAGTATTAATTTCTCAAGAAATGTTTGTTTTTACATCAATTTTTGTTGGATTATTAGTAATTATGTTTTTAACATCTTTTATTCCGTCTTTTCTAGCGATATGGAAAAAATTGTTTATTTTTGATTTAAGTGAAATAGATTTGTACAGCCCTTTATTATCAATAGGCAAGTTAGTAAAATATGTAATTATCGTTGTTTTAATTATTGGAATACCAATGATGATAACTTCAATTATAACTCAATTTTGTGTGGGTGGTGGAATAAATTTTGCTCCTAAGGCCTTAACTTTTAAGGGTAGCAAACTTGATCCGATTCAAGGAATAAAAACAAAGATAATATCTGCTAAAGGATTGATGAATCTTATTAAAAGTGTTTTAAAAGTTAGCTTGTTAGGTGGGATATCCTTTTTAGTTATTTATAATGAGCTTTCTTCAATCATTCAATTATCTGACAGAGATTTAAATCAAGCTCTCAAAGGATATTTCTACATGATTCCAAAGTTAACAGTCGCCTTGTTGATAGCTTTAGCAATAATTGCATTAATAGATTATCTATGGGAAAGGCACCAGCATATTGAAAAATTAAAAATGTCAATCAAAGAAGTTAAAGATGAGAACAAAGAAACTGAAGGTTCTCCAGAAGTTAAACAAAAAATTAGAAGATTGCAAAATGAAATTTCTCAAAGAGTTTCGAAGCAATCAGCTGCTTTAGAAGATGTTAAAGATGCATCAGTCGTAGTTACTAATCCAACTCATTTTGCTGTAGCATTAAAGTATCAAGTCGGCTCTGAAGGTGCACCTATTGTTTTGGCTCAAGGAAGAGGATTAATGGCTGAAAAAATAATTGAATTAGCTAACAATTCAAATGTAACTATTTTTAGAAGTCCAATTGTAGCAAGAGCTCTTTATTTTACAGGTGAAATTGGAAAAGAGATTTCAGATAAATTATATTCAGCTGTGGCTGCAATTTTGGCTTATGTGTTTAAAATTGAAAAGGGAGAAGATATTTCTGAACCAGATATTAATGTTCCTGATGAATTTATTTTTGATGAGTATGGTAACAAATTGAAGGATAATGAAAAAAATGAAACGTAAGAATAGTTTTGGACAAATTGTAATAACTGTTATGTTTATATATTCAGCAATTCTTTGCCATTTTCATGCCAGCGAATTATTAGAAAATGAAAAAACTTTAATGGCAGTAATGTTTTGGTTTTTTGGATTAACCGCTATTTTAGGAGCGTTTAGATTTAAAATAGCAAATTTGATTTATATTTATAGATTTAAAAAAAATAAGGACAGATGAATATAAAATGAAACGAATTGTATGTCATGGATGTAAGTATTTTTTCATAACTCATAAAATAGAAAGACCTTGGGGATGCAAAAAATTTGGCTTTATTTCAAAAAATATACCATTTAGTGAAGTGTTTTTTACAACTGGTATGGAATGTGCATATCGTAAAGAGAAAAAAAATAAAAAGATTGAGGGAAGTAATGAATGATAAGGTTGATGCTGTTCAAGAAAGCATAAAGTTAGCGTTAGATGCTGCTGATGCGGCTACAGATGTAACTTCAGAATATAATACTGTTAGAAAACAACATTCAGCATTGGAGGCTAAAGTGAAACAAATTCATAAATATACAACAGTAGTTTTTGTATCATCAATTATTTCAGGTTTATTTGTTATTATTGTAAGCGCATTTTTGTTTATGCAAGGATCAAGTAAACTTACCTCAATGACAGAAACCAGCCGGGAAGCATTAGTAGTTTTTGCAGAAAATGTAGATAGTGTTAATAAATCGTTAAAAAATTTAAATGATGCAATTAAAAAGCAGGGAGATTTGCTTAACGTTAATAAAAAACTTGTAGCCACTATGAAAGAAGTAGAAGTATCAATTTCCAACGCAAATGAAATGACGATTGGTGAGATAAGAACTATTTCTAATTCCTTGGTAAGTGAACTTAACGGATATTCTGAGATAAGCGAAAAAAACAGTAAGATTTTAAATTCAACTTTAAAAAACATTTCATCTTCAAGTGCAAAGGCTTTGACTAAGTCTATAAATAAAATGAGTCAAAATCCTATTTACAACAAAATTATTGCAAATCAGGCAATTCAAGCACAACAAATTTCAAATTTGATCAAGCAGAATAATTTATTAACAAAGAAGATGAAAGATAAAGCTGCTTTGATAAAATATCCTTAAGATACAAAGGGTAACTATTTTCAATTGGAAATAAAATGGATAAAGAACACAATAATGAAAAGAAATCTGATAATAAACATTTGTTGAAAATTGTTAATATTCGTCCATTTTCAAAAGCTTATAAACTTAAGTTAAAAGAAGAAGATATAATTTTATTTGTGAATGGTCAAAAATTCAATTCATCTTATGAAGAGCTTGTTAAGGTTCTTGAAAATGATGAAAATAATACAATCTTAACAATTTTAAGAGGTGAAGTAGTATTTAATCTTTTTACCAATTCATCACTTGGAGTTAAATGTGAAAATGTACCTGAAGAACAATTATCTATTTTAAAAGATTTAAAAGCTGATGAAATTTTTAATAAAGAAAAGACTTATTATCAGTATGAAATTTTTAGAAACATTTTCAGGAAAGGAATTTTGTTAAATACAACAACATCTATTTTACCTAGTTTGGCTCCACCACTTTGGATGATATATCATAGAATTTGGATGCTGTTAGCTTTTACTTTAACATTTTATCTTATATTTTTCTATGTTTCTCCATGGTTATTTTTTATCAGTTGGTTGCTTAAATCATGGTATTATGGCAATCATCAAATAGATGTTTTGAGAAATTACTATAAATTTGTTGATTATAGGTTATTTGTTTCTCTTTCTGCAGGAAGCGAGGAAGAAGCACAAAAAAAAGCCAGAGAGTTAGATCCCAAAATTGACTTTGAATTCTCTTATCTTGAGCCACCAGTTAAAGAAGAAGATCCGGTTAAAACTTAAATTAAGGCTTATCTTAACTATTTTAATTATTATCTGATTGATTATCAACATTAGTTTGAGATAATTCTATATTTGAATTAGAAATATCTGAAGATGAAATGTTTTCTATTTTTTTACTAAATTTTAGAAGTAAATTTACATCTTTAATTAAAGCATCATCATCTTTTTCAACAGATTTGTAAAAAGATCCTAAAATTTGTTTTCTTTTCAATAATCCCAATATCCTAATTTCTTTAATAAATTTTTCATAAGCTGATTCTATCGTTTTATTTGCAATAGTAGCTATTTTATTATCAATAAATTCATTTTGAACTGCAGCTCTAATTCTTAAATTTGTGTTTGTTTTTAACTTCATCATTCTAGAGCTCATGCCATTTGTTCTTCTAATTAAATCATCTGCCATTTCTTCAAGTTGCATTCTTGTAGGTTTAGGTACTCTTACATTTAAATATTGAGAACCTGGTTCGTGTTTTGCCGGGAATCCAGATTCCTTAATTGTATCATGGATATTTTCTATATGTTCTTTATTGTAGATCATTAATTGTAATTTTAGTGGATCATCTGGAGTTTCAACATTAGAAAGATCACCCAATCTTCTTTTCCTTCCTTCAACTGTTACATATATGCTATTAAAAAGCCCTATATTAGCATCTCCCGGTTGAATGGTATTTAATACATCTGAGAACTCTTCAACAGCTCTAGCAAAGTTTGCTAAAGCTTCTGTTGAATAACTTTCAAGATTTTGAGGTGATAAATTTTCATCTTCCATTTAAAACAACTTAGACACAAAATTGAAATTTATAATATCAATATTTTATCTCAATTTCAATTCTTCTATTTTTTGCTCTTCCTTCATTAGATTTGTTGGAAGTAATTGGCTTAGATTCACCATAGCTAATTGCCATTAATCTATCTAAAGGTATTTCACCAGATTTAGATATAGATTGAACTACGCTTGAAGCCCTTGCAGCTGCTAAATCCCAATTATCTCTATAATTTCCTCCAAAGATTAAAGGTACATTATCAGTATGACCTGAAACATTGATTTGGCCAGAACCTTTTTCACTTACTTTAGCAATTTTTTTCATAATCTTTTTTGCCTGGTCAGTTAGTTCTGCAGAACCGGATTTAAATGCCCCAGCAGAGCCAACAGTAATTACAACTCTATCTTTTTCTCTTTTGACATCTGTTAGTCCTTGACCTATTTCTTGTTTCAAAGCAACTTTGTACTCATCTTCTGCACTTTTTGCTTTTATTTTTGTTTTTTCATCGTCTTGTTTTCTTTTTTGATCATCTTTGTTTAACTGATCTATTTTTTTCTTTAACATTTTATTATTTTGATTTGATTCTGCAATTGCTTTGATTTGATTATTTACACCGCCTATTAAAACGTCAGTATCGTTATTGTCAGTCTTTTTTCTTGCTTCTTCAACTAATTCAAGAGCCTCGGTAATAGTTTTGGCGTCTGCGTTTTTATCAACTTTAACTATCACTTTATCCTCAATTCTTTCTATAGAGATCTTTTCATTAATATTTTGTGATTTGATTGTTTCTTCTAATTCTTTTGCTTTTTGTTTTTCTTTGGATGATGATTTTGAACTTTCTCTTTCATCAACTTCAGATTTTAAGTCAAGATTTTTTTGTTCTGTATCGGTTGATTGTTGTGTCATATTTTTTGTAACAGAAGGTTCTGGGGAAGGACTAAAATTAAGAGATAAAACTGTTGTACCTCTTGGTTGTTCGACAACAGGAACAACTCTTTGAATACCAAATGCATTCTTTAAGCTACCACTAATTTGTTTAAATTTAGGGACATTAAATTCCGCAAAAGATAAAATTAAGACGAAGAATGCCATTAATAATGTTGCCATATCAGCAAAAGTCGCCATCCATGCAGGCGCACCAGGAGGAGGGCATTTAGGACATTCTTCTTCTTCTTCTTCAGGATTAGGATTTTCTTGAGCTTCTGCCATAATTTTTCTCTTTATGCGGCTTCTTCAATTTTTGCTTGTAACTTTGGTGGTAAATTGGCTACCAATTGATCAGTTATATTTCTTGGACTTTCACCTCTTGAAATATATCTTAATCCCATCACTACCATTTCTCTGTAAAGAGATTCATGTGCAGAGTAATTTTCTAATTTAGTAACTATTGGCATGAAGATACAGTTTGCAAGCATAGCTCCATATAATGTTGTTAAAAGAGCAACAGCCATAGCAGGACCAATAGCTTTTGGGTCTGCCATATTACCTAGCATGGCAACCAATCCAATTAATGTCCCAATCATTCCCATGGCAGGAGCAAGATCAACCCAAGCTTGGAAAACTCCAGTTGCGTCTTCATGTCTTCTTTGCATACCTTTGATTTCTCTATTCAATTGTTCAGTTAATTTTGTTTCGTCAGCTCCATCTACAAGCATTTGCAAGCCTTTTTCAAAAAATTTGTCAGGAACTTCTTGTCCTTCTAATGCCATCATACCATCTTTTCGAGCTATACCCGCTAGCTCAGTAATTCTTGTAATTAACTCATCATGTTTTTTAACTCCTGGCAGAAAAACTTTTGCTAAAGTTCCAAAAGATGCCAAAAACATGGGTAGGGTAGATCTATACATTACTGCAAAGAAAGTACCACCAATAACAATTAACATAGACGGTGTATCTATAAAAGGACCTAAGCCGCCTGAAGAAATCATTGCCCCTGCAATCATTCCTAAGGTTCCAACTAGTCCAATGAGTGAAGCTATATCCATTTTTTTGTCCTTCAAATATAAAAAAACATGATTTTAGGCATAATTTCTGCAAGAATGAGACCAAAATCAATATTATAATAAAAAATATAAGGTTATTATATGTTTAGAACAAGAAGTAGTAAATTTTTTATCATTAAATTTTTGTTATTGTCATTAGCACTGCTTCCAAATTTGTCAATCGCTTCAGATTATATACCTAGGGGTTATTATGTAATCGATTTAAAGAATAAGATTGAATGGCTTAGATGCTCGGTTGGAATGACTTGGCAAAAGGAAGGTTGCAAAGGAAAAGCTGTAAAATTAGAACTTGGTCAAATTGATTCTGCAATTGATTTAGCAAATGAGCAATTAGGTGGAGTTTGGAGATTACCTACTAGAGAAGAATTAGAGAGTTTAGTTTGTAAAAATTGTAAAAACATAAAAATAAATTTAGATATTTTTCCTAATACTCCACCCGAACCTTTTTGGACTGGAGAAAAAA
>CACAMV010000014.1 GCA_902533695.1 uncultured SAR116 cluster alpha proteobacterium | reverse complement strand
TGTTAGCTAAACAAAAAATAATTTTAAAAAAAGACTATTTGGAGATCAAAAGTGGTCTTTTAAAAATTAGAAAGGAAATTGAAAATAAATCTTTTAAATTCAAAAGTGAATTAGAGGATATTCACATGAATATCGAAACAAGACTTATAGAAATAGTTGGAGATGCTGGCAAAAAATTACACACTGCCAGATCGAGAAACGACCAAGTGGTTACCGATCTAAAGATATGGGTTAGAAATCAGATTACAATTATTGATAATATGATAAAAGAACTTCAAAAATCAATCATCAATCAAGCCGAAATAAATTTTGATGCCCTTATGCCTGGTTACACGCACCTTCAAGTTGCACAACCAATTACATTTGGTCATCACATGTTAGCATATGTTGAAATGTTTGGACGAGATAGATCAAGGATATTAGATTGCAAAAAAAGACTTAATGAATGCCCTTTAGGCTCAGCAGCTCTTGCAGGAACAAGCTATCCAATAGATCGACATTTTGTAGCAAAAAAATTAAATTTTGATTTTCCTACTAGAAACTCTATGGATTCTGTATCAAGTCGTGATTTTGGTATTGAGTTTCTATCTTGCTTATGTATTATTTCTTCAAATATTTCGCGTTTTTCTGATGAATTAATTATCTGGTCAACAGAAAGATTTAACTTTATTAACTTAAGTGAAGAATTTACAACTGGTTCAAGCATAATGCCACAAAAAAGAAATCCAGATGCAGCTGAACTAGCAAGGGGGAAATCCAGTAGAATTTTAGGAAATTTTGTTAACCTTGTTTCTCTTTTCAAAGGTCTTCCTTTAACATATAGTAAAGATTTTCAAGAAGATAAAGAGCCCATTTTTGACTCATCTGAAACAATCCAGTTATGTTTGACAAACTTATCAGGAATGATAGATACTCTAACGATTAATAAAGAAGCTATGTTAAACGCTTTAAAAAAAGGTAATCCTACTGCAACCGATTTAGCAGATTATCTGGTTACAAATTTGAACATTCCATTTAGAGATGCTCATACAATCGTTGGTAAAATTGTTTTGTTGGCAGAACAAAAACGATGTGGACTTGATGAACTTACGCTTTTGGATTTAAAACACATTGAAGAAAAAATAGATTTTAATGCTCTTAAAGTTTTAAATCCATTAACATCAGTTACAAAAAAAACTTCTTTTGGTGGAACCTCACCCAGACTCGTTAAAAAAGCAATTAGTGATGCAAAAAAAAGATATTTATCATAATTATTATAAAAATAATTTTAAAATAATAACTATTTTTTTACTATTTATTTTATTAACTTCAGCAAATTGTGGAAGAAAGTCTAATCCTATGTCTCCATCTAATTCTGAAAATGAATCAAATTTTGAAAAATGAACAAGCTAGGTTTTGTAAGAGATTTAGATAATAATTTGTCTGTACAAAATATAAGTGTAAATTACTTAGTAAAAAAGTATGGAACACCTCTGTTTATTTATGATTCAAAAATAATTGAAACTACTTATCAAAAAATAAATAAAGCCATCAAACCAGTTAATGGTAAAATTCATTATGCAGTTAAAGCAAATGATAACTTAGGATTAATTAAATTTATCTCTGAATTGGGTTCTGGAGCAGATGTAGTTTCTATCGGAGAACTTCAAAAATGCTTAAAAGTTGGAATGGATCCGAAAAAAATAATTTTTTCTGGAGTTGGAAAGGATGTAAATGAAATTGAATATGCAATATCAAAAAATATTAAACAAATAAATATTGAATCTAAGGAAGAATTAGTAGATATAATTGATATCACAACAAAATTAAAGAAGAACGCAAATATTGCATTGAGAGTAAATCTGGACATTAATGCGCAGACTCACAAAAAAATTTCTACTGGTGATGAAAATTCTAAATTTGGTATTAGCTTCAAAGATGTTCCCGATATTTACAATATTGTTACTAACTCAGAATATTTAACACCTTTTGGACTAGCAGTTCATATTGGATCTCAAATATTTAATTACAAAATATTTGCTAAAGCTTACAAACAATTAAAAAACCTTGCTAAAAACCTTATTGAAAATGGATTCCCAGTAAAATATCTTGATTTAGGGGGAGGTTTTGGTGTTGATTACAAAAATATTTTAATTAATGATTTTAAAGAATTAAAGAAAATTACAACTAATTTATTTATAAATGAAAATTTTGATATCAGCGTAGAACCAGGAAGATCTCTTGTAGCAAATAGTGGGATTTTAATTACTAAAATTATCAGAACTAAATTAACAAAAAAGAAAAATTTTTTAATTGTTGATGCTGGAATGAATAATCTTATAAGACCAACTTTATATAATGCTTTTCATGAAATTATTCCTTTATCTTTAAACAACGATAGAGAATGTGAACAAGTAGATATTGTTGGACCAATATGTGAAACGGGCGATTTTTTTGCATTAAATAGAAAGATTCAAAAAATGTACAAAAACGAATTTCTAGCTATTATGTCAGCAGGTGCTTATGGAAGTGTAATGAAATCAAATTATAACACGAGACCTGATGCATCAGAAGTTTTCATATATAATAACAAAGACTATCTTTTAAAAAAGAAACATTCAGTCGAAAAAATAATTAACTCGGAAATTATTCCAAAAATTTAACTATTCATTTGAATTTCTTTAAGTATAGTTGCTCTTACTGTTGTATTATCAAAATTTTTATTTGTTATAAATAAATATGAAAAACTTAGTTCATTTTTTGAGGATATATATTTTTTAGAAATAGGAATAATTGTTTCAGCCAAAATTTTCCCATCTTCAGTAACGACAATAGCCTTTATAGAAGGTGTTATGATAGGAAGCGAAGAATTATTTTTTAAATTACCAAAAAATTTAATAGCATTTTTCTCATAAGTAGCTCCAAAATTTGAAATTTCAATTTTATTTAGTTCAGCGTTAAATGGTATTTTAACTTTTTCAAACATTTGATGCAATTTGGGGAAATATTGATCCGTATGATTAGGAAAATAAGCATAACTTATCCCAACTATTGTACTCCTAAAGTAAATACTTGAACTAAAAATAGCCATTAAAATTAGAAAAAAAATCGAATAACGATGACTTGTTTTAGTATTAATAGAGTTTGTTTTATTATTTTTTACAATTTGTGAAACGGACTTTTTTTTACGAAAATTAATTTTTGGTTTGGTTAAATATTGATTCTTTTTTACACTCGCTTCTGCTATTTCTTCAGCTATTTGAGAAACTGACTTCTTTTTAACATTATGAACTTTGCTTGGTTGAATTTTTTTTTGTTTTTCGGAATTATTTTGAGCAGTATAAATTTTGCCTGAAAAACCTTCTATTTTGTCTGTATTTTTCTTAACTTCAGTTCTAATAGCTTCTAATTCTTCTTCTACATTTTTAACATTTTGTATAGAAAATTCACCCTTCTCATGAACATTATCTATATCATTTGCTTCCCACTCATTTTGACAAACACTACATTTATAAGATTTTATTATTTTTGAAATTTGCTCTTGGTTAACTCTAAAAGTTGTGCCACATTTTTTGCATGATATAATCATTTTAATTCTAACTTAACATTTAATTTAATGTATAATATATAAAAAATTGATTCCAATATTTTTTAAGTTATTTTTAAAATTTTGAAATGTCAAAAACAATTAAAAAAAAGTATCTCTTAATTTTTATAGTTTTAATTACTTCTTTTGTGATTATAGATTTTTCTATTTTTTATAATAAAATTAATAATTTTAACCATAATAAAGAATCAAACAAAAACCTAGTGGTTCTTACTGGAGGTAATTTTCGAATAAAACAAACGATAAAATTGTTTATGCTAAAAGATGAGATGAAATTTAATTTATTAATTAGTGGAGCTGGGAAAGGTTTTAACAAAAAAACATTATTAAAATTATTTCCTCATAAGAAAAATTTTTTAAAAACAATTAATTGCTGTATAAATATAGAAAATAAATCTAAAGACACTTTTTCTAATGCAATAGAAACTCTAAATTGGTCTTATCAAAACAATCTCAAATCCATCACTCTTATTACAAGCGATTATCATATGCCAAGAGCTTTAATGGTTTTTAAATCTTTACTTGTTGATATCAAAATAATTCCTTTTGCCCTACATGACAAAGTGGATAAAAATGTCTTGATTTTGGAATATTTCAAATTTCTTTTAACTAAATTTAGGTTAATATTTATGTTTATATAAATTCGATTACTAATTTAGATTTTCTTAAAATCTTCATACTCATGTTGACCAACTTTAACAATTTTTGATCTAATTCTTCTAGTTTTAGAAAAGAAATCAAATAATTCCTTTTTATTTTTTTGTTTTATATATTTCTTTAATTCTAACAAATCCTTATTGAATCTATCTAAAATTTCCAAAATCGCTTCATTATTGTTCAAAAATATATCCCGCCACATGGTAGGGTCAGATGAAGCCAACCGAGTAAAATCTCTAAATCCAGTTGCTGCATAACGAATAATATCATTTTTCAAATCTAATTCTAAATTACTTGCGGTGCCAACAATTGTGAAAGCGATTAAATGAGGCAAATGAGAAGTAATAGCAAGAGCTTTATCATGATAATCTGCATCCATATACTCAATTATTGCACCAAATTTAGAAAAAATATTTTCTAAAATTAATGTTTTATCATTTTTTACAGATGAAACTATAATCCAATATCTGTTTTCAAATAAAGTGGCGAATCCAGATTTTGGTCCTGAATGCTCCGTACCGGCTAAAGGATGAGATGGAATAAAATATACGTCACTTGAAATATGTTTTTTTATATCATTAATTACTGAAACTTTTGTTGATCCTGTATCAGTTAAAATTGTACCTTTTTTCAAATAAATACATACCTCTTTTGCAACGTTTCCCATTACTCCAACCGGAACTGCCAAAATAACTATATCTGCTTTTTCAACTGCTTTTTTAATATCATTAACCACATAATCTGCTATATTTAAATTTTCAACAATTTGTCTATGCTTTAAATTAAGATCGTAAGCATAGGTTACAAACTCATTATCAAATTTTAATTTTATTGCATGTAGTATTGAAGTCCCAATTAAACCTAATCCAATTACAGCTAAATTTTTATTTCCTTTATTCATTGCAAATTATTAACAAATTTTTTTAGAGTTTTTATAAATAATTTGTTTTCATTAATTGTACCTAGTGAAACTCTTAGATATTCAGGTAAATTATAAACTTTCATATTTCTTACTAAAATTCCATTTTTAGAAAAAAAACTTTCTGCTTTTAGTGCATTTACTCCTTTAAAACCAGAAAACTTTATAAGGATAAAGTTTGCAAAAGATTTTTGGTAAGTAATACTCAATTTATTTAATTCGTTTTCCATCCACTTCATATTACTTTTATTATATTCAAAACATCTTTTATGAAAATTTTTATCTCCAATTGCAATTATTCCAGCTTTAATTGCTACAGAGTTTACGCTAAAAGGCCCTTTTACAGACATTAAAATTTTTACGATTTTTTCTGAACAATATGCCCAGCCCAGACGTAAACCAGCCAAACCATGAAACTTAGAAAAAGTTCTAAGCATTATCACATTCTCATGATTTTCTACTAAGTTTATTCCATTAGTATAACTTTCTTCATCCATATATTCTGCGTAAGCAGCATCATAAACAAGTATAACATGTCTAGGGATGTTGTTTACTAATTTTAAAATTGTTTGTTTTGACAAAAAAGTTCCCGTTGGGTTATTAGGATTTGCTAAATAGATTAAACGGGTAAATTTACTAATACTTTTAATAATATTTTCAACTGAAGCAGTTAAATCATTATCCTTTGCAACAACTGCCTTGCCACCTGCAACAGCAATTGCTTGAGGATATTGCAAAAAACCATATTCTGTATAAATAGCTTCATCATCAAAATTTAAAAATGATTGAGCAATAATAGAAATTAATTCATCAGATCCATTACCTAGTATAATTTTTTTTTTATTTAATTTGTATTTATTAGCTATCTCAAAAATTAAATCTTTACTATGTTGAGGCGGATATTTATGAATATCTGAAAAATTTATTGAATTTAAAATTTTTGGTGAACAGCCTAAAGGGTTTTCATTCGCAGATAATCTAATTAATTGATTTGAATTTTTTTTACCAAAGTTAGGTTTATAAGCATTTAATTTTAAAACAGATTTTCTGGGTTTAATGAACATAATTTAAAAATTCTCTAATCCCGTTTATTAATTAAAATAGAAAATTTCTTTTTATAAAAATAACCTTCAAGTGGGAAATTAGCTACATTAGTAATTTTATCAAGTTTGTTTGCAATAATATATTCATTTTCTTCAATAAAACCAATATCAATTTCACCTAAATTTAAATTTTTAAATAATTCTTCTTTTTCGCTATAAAATATTTTCTGAAAATATGGTCCAAAATAAACTTCAAAAGCAGCTAAAATGTATTTATTTTTGTCAAATATACCAATTGTCAATTGTTTTTGTCTTGCTAAATTAGATGCAATAATCTGTCTCCAAAGCCTTTCGGTTAAATTTGAATTCAACCCATATCTCATAATCTTTTTCATAAGATTATTTTCTCTTTCTGGATCAAATGGGAAACTATTACCTTTAGCTTTTACAATCTTATCCGCTAAGGATTGTCTCTTATTTATTAGCTCAATAATATTTTTATCGATGTTGTCAATCTCAATTCTAAGCTTATCTAAAACATTCATTTAAAAATACCTTGTTCAAATTTTTCTTTACTTTTACAATCGAAATATGATTATTAACATATTTTCTTGCTTAAACTAGGATAAAAATGATGATTGAAGTAGAAATTGTTCCTGCTCTGAATGATAATTATATATATATAATTCATAATAAAACTAAATTTTTGACATCTGTCTTAGATCCTGGTGATCCAGATCCAGTAATTAAAAAATTAAAAGAAAAAAATTGGCAATTAAATCAAATAATAAACACACATCATCATTTCGATCATACGGATGGAAATGACAAATTGATTGAAATGTATAATGCTGAACTCGTAGCCCCAGTTTATGATAACCAAAGAATTAATGGGGTGCATCTAAATGTTTCAGATAAAGATGTTATTGAAATAGCTGGCACTTCTTCTAATGTTATTTTTACTCCAGGTCACACTTCAGGACATATTTGTTTTTATTTAAATGATGAAAAAATACTTTTTTCGGGAGATACATTATTTAATTTAGGTTGTGGCCGAGTTTTTGAAGGAAGTATGGAGCAAATGCAAGACAGTTTAAAAAAAATTATTAATTTACCTGATGAAACTGAGGTTTATTGTGGTCATGAATATACTTTGTCAAATGCAAAATTTTGTCTCTCTTTGCAACCTAATAATATCGAAATAAAAAAGAAATATGATGAAATAGTTAAAAAGAGAAATAATAATCAATTTACAGTTCCCTTTAAATTAGGTGAGCAAAAATTATTAAATCCTTTTTTACAATTTGATAATAAGGATTTTATAAAAACAATGAATTTAAATGAAAAAACTGAAACCGAAATTTTTGAATATTTGAGAAACAAAAAAGATAATTTTTAAAAATTTGATAATTCAAATGAAACCTTACAATCCTTAAAAGCACTTAATTTGGTCACTTTTATTTTTATTTTTTCTACAGAGTTGATCTCTAAAATTTTTTTACAAATGTCTTGAGTCATTTTTTCAATTAAATTGTAATGTCTATTTTTCAGTACATTTAAAATAATATTTCTAAAAACACCGTAATCAGTAACGTTTTTTAGTTTATCATTTAAAATTTTATGATTATCATTTAAATAAATCTCCAAATTTATTAAAATCTTTTGCTTACTTTTTTTTTCATGATCATAGACACCTACAGAAGCATAAATTTGCATATCTTCAATATAAATTTTTTTTTTCATTTTAATCCCTAGAGGTTAATTTTCTAAAGAAACATCTCTTTTTGGGGGGGATAAATGTGCCCCACCATCTAAAACTGATACATGACCAGTTATTGAAGGTGCATTAATAAGAAACTTTATTGCTAAAATCAATTCTTCAATGCTTGCAGATTTTTGTAGTAAATTCTTTTTATGAGCTCTCTTAAATTGTTCAATATTTTGTCCCTGAACAGGTAGCACTATACCTGGTGCAACTCCATTTACTCTTAAAATTGGGGCATATGATAGTGCAGCTATTTTGGTTAAACCATACATTGAAAATTTTGACAAAGTATAAGAATAATAATCAGGATTGAGCCCAAAAATTTTTGCATCTATTATATTTATAGCAATATTTGTATTTAAGCTTTTATACTTCCTTTTTTTTAAATTTTGATATAAACCTTTTATTAAAATTGCTGGTGCAGAAAAATTTACTGTCAAATGATCGTTAAAGTTTTTGAAATCATAATTTTCTCCATTATCATACTTAAATAACCCAGCGTTATTTATTAGCCCAGCCCAGTTTTTTTCTTCCTTAGAAATACGTTGTATCAATCTTTCTACATCGCTTGCCGGCCATTTTTTATCACACAATTTTTCTCTAGCAACTTCAGCATCTTTTGATTGCTTAATAATATTTATAATTTCGTCAATATTTGAGAGAGCTATCAGCAATCCAGCTAAAATATGAGCCCGATTTCTTGATTTAGTTAGTAAAAATTTTGTCCGTTTAATAACAACTTCTTTTCTAAAGTCTAAAAAGGAATTCAAAATATCTCTAAGACCCATCTGCTTGGGTTTACCATTATCTAAAGCTAGCATATTTATCGGGAAACTAGTTTGCAATTTAGTATGTTTCCAAAGCTGATTCAAAATTATATCCCCTTGATGATCACGTTTTATCTCAACAACTATTCTCATACCATTTCTATCAGATTCATCACGTATATCAGATATGCCATCTATAATTTTTTCTTTAATTAATTCTCCAATTTTCTCTAATAATTGTGCTTTATTAACTTGATAAGGTATTTCAGTAATGACAATAGTTTCTCTTTCATTAATATGCTTTATGATTTCTGATTTTGAACGCATCATAATACTTCCTTTACCAGTATTATAAGCTTCTTTAACACCTGATTGACCTAAAATTAGGCCTGCTGTAGGAAAATCTGGCCCAGGAACAATTTGGATTAGTTCGTCTATTGTTAATTCAGAGTTATTCAATAACGCCTTACAAGCTTTTACAACTTCCACGGGATTATGCGGTGGAATATTTGTAGCCATACCAACTGCTATCCCTCCTGCACCATTGACTAAAATATTTGGAAATTCTGCTGGCAAAACAGCAGGTTCTAACTGGCTTTCATCATAATTTGGATTAAAATCAACAGTTTCTTTATCGATGTCTTTTAACAAAAGTTCTGATGATCTACTAAGACGAGACTCTGTATACCTCATTGCAGCAGGTGGGTCTCCGTCAACTGAACCAAAATTACCTTGACCATCAATTAGTTTAATTCTCATTGAAAAATCTTGAGCCATTCTTACCATTGAATCATAAATTGCAGTATCTCCATGTGGATGATAATTACCCATAACATCACCAACTACTCTTGCCGATTTTCTATAAGGTTTAGACCAATCATAACCTCCCTCAAACATAGCAAATAAAATTCTTCTATGTACTGGTTTTAATCCATCTCGAACATCTGGGATGGCTCGAGAAACAATCACACTCATAGCATAATCTAAGTATGACTTTTTCATCTCATCAGTTATAGAAATAATAGTAGTGTTAGGTTCTATTTCGGGATTTGATGTTGATGAATTTTCTGATTGATCGTCGTTATTATCCAATTATACAGCCTTATGATATATATCAATATATAGTACTACATATAAAATAAAAACACTATATATTTTAATCTCAACATTAAAATGGGATCTCGTCATCAACCATTTCAGGAGACTCCAATGGTGTATCTAAAGAAGTTTTGTCGTTTTTTTTATCTAAGTCTTGGTTATCCTCATTTTTTTCTAAAAAATTAGTTGAATCATTATTTCTTGATCCTAGCAATGTAAGTTCACCTTTATATCTCTGTAAAACAATTTCAGTAGTGAATTTGTCTTGACCCGTTTGTTGGTCAGTCCACTTTCTAGTTTGAAGTTGACCCTCAATATAAATAGAGCTTCCCTTTTTAAGGTATTGTTCTGCAATTTTACCTAAAGGTTCATTAAATATAACTACTCTATGCCATTCTGTGCGTTCTTTTTGTTCACCTGTTGATTTATCCTTCCACCTATCTGATGTAGCAACACTTAATTGCACGACCTTGTCACCGTTTTGCATAGCTCTTACTTCTGGATCTCTTCCTAAATTTCCTAGTAAAATAACTTTATTTACACTACCACTCATCTTGAAGCTCCATAAAAAAACATTAGATATTATTTAAATCAATTAATTTCAAATGTACAACCATTATTTTCTAAAGTTAAATCATGACAAAAATATTATCACCATCAAAGTATATCCAAATAAGAGGTGCTAGAGAACATAATTTAAAAAATATTGACTGTAACCTTCCAAAAGATAAATTGATCGTAATAACTGGATTATCGGGTTCAGGAAAAAGTTCACTTGCCTTTGATACAATTTATGCTGAAGGACAACGTAGATATGTAGAATCTTTGTCAGCTTACGCAAGACAATTTTTACAAATGATGCATAAACCAGATGTTGATATGATAGAAGGTTTGTCTCCAGCCATATCGATTGAACAAAAAACAACTAGTAAAAATCCTAGATCTACAGTAGGTACTGTTACTGAAATTTATGATTACATGAGATTACTTTGGTCACGCATTGGTATTCCTTATTCACCTACCACTGGCTTAGCAATAGTAAGTCAAACAGTTTCACAGATAGTTGATCAAATTTTGGAGTTTAAAAATGGATCTAAATTATATTTACTTTCTCCAATTGTAAGAGGTAGAAAAGGTGAATATAGAAAAGAGTTTAATGACTTTAGCAGGAAAGGATTTCAAAGATTTAGAGTAAATAATGAATTTTATGAAATTGAAAATGTACCTAAGTTAGATCGATACAAAAAACACGATATTGAAATTGTTGTAGATAGATTAATTATTAAAAAAACAAATAAAGATGACTTGGAGGAATTAAAACAAAGACTCGCAGATTCTGTTGAAATAGCATTAAACATCTCAAACGGTTTATTATTTACTTTTAATTCTGAAACAAACAAAAAAACTATTTTTTCATCAAATTTTTCATGTCCAGAAACCGGTTTTACTATTGACGAAATTGAGCCAAGGTTATTTTCTTTTAATAATCCAGCTGGAGCTTGCAAAAAATGTGATGGGCTTGGTTATTCAAAAGTTTTTAATGAAGAATTGGTTATACCTAACAAAAAATTATCTTTTAGAGAGGGAGCAATAGCCCCATGGTCTAACAACACTAGTAAACTCTATACACAAACATTAGAATCTCTAGGAAGACATTATGGTTTTGACCTTGATACAGCATTTGATAAATTAAATCTAGATATTACAAAATCATTATTATATGGATCAGGAGAAGAAAAAATAGAAATAGTATATAATGATGGTACAAGGGTTTTTAAATCTAACAAAATTTTCGAAGGAATAATTCCAAGTTTAACAAGAAGATTAAAAGAAACTGATAGCAAGTGGATCAGAGAAGAACTTAATAAATTTCAATCTGACCAAGCTTGTCCTGATTGTAATGGCAAAAGATTAAAAAAAGAAGCTTTAGCAGTCAAAATTGATAAAAAAGATATCTCAGAAATAACTGACTTGCCTATTAATGATTTAAAGAATTGGTTTTTTAATCTTCCAAAAAAACTTAATGAACAACATTTAAAAATTTCAAATCAAATTTTAAAAGAAATTAATGATAGAATTGGTTTTCTAGCAAGCGTCGGTCTTGGTTATATAAGTTTATCAAGAAAAAGTGGTACTTTGTCTGGAGGAGAAAGTCAAAGAATTAGACTGGCCAGTCAAATTGGCTCAGGATTAACTGGAGTACTTTACGTTTTAGATGAACCAAGTATTGGATTGCACCAAAGAGATAATGAAAAACTATTAAATACATTAAAAAAATTAAGAGATTTGGGTAATACTGTTATTGTTGTTGAGCATGATTTAGAATCTATGATTTCAGCAGATTATATATTAGACATTGGTCCTGGAGCTGGAATTGATGGTGGAAAAATAATCGCTGAAGGCACACCAGATGAAATAATGAAAAATACAAATAGTATTACAGGTAATTATCTGTCTGGAATTAAAGAAATACCAATTCCTTCAAAAAGAAGAAAAATAAATGTAAATAAAAAGTTAGAAATTTTAGGAGCTTGTGGAAATAATCTACAAAATATTGATGTTGCATTTCCTCTAGGTGTTCTTAATTGTGTTACTGGCGTTTCTGGCGGTGGTAAATCAACTTTAGTCATTGAAACTTTACAAAAAGCTCTATCTAAAATTTTAAACAATGCAAGTAGCATGCCTTCTAAATACAAGCAAATTTTAGGAACTTTCTATATTGATAAAATTATTGATATTGATCAATCTCCTATAGGTAGAACACCTAGATCTAATCCAGCAACCTATACCGGAACATTTTCTCACATTAGAGACTGGTTTTCAGGATTACCAGAATCAAAATCTAGAGGTTATCAACCTGGAAGATTTTCTTTTAATGTTAAAGGAGGAAGGTGTGAAACTTGTCAAGGTGATGGTGTAATCAAAATTGAAATGCATTTTCTTCCAGATGTTTATGTAAAATGTGATCAATGTAATGGGAAGAGATATAATAGGGAGACCTTAGAAGTTAAGTGGCAGAATCATTCTATATCTGATGTACTGGATCTAACTGTTTCTGAAGGATTAAAATTGTTTAAAGCAGTGCCATTAATAAGAGAGAAACTAGAAACACTTGATAAAGTAGGACTTGGATATATTAAAATTGGTCAAAGAGCAACGACTTTATCAGGAGGTGAAGCCCAAAGAATAAAATTATCAAAAGAATTATCAAAAAGAGGTACAGGAAAAACTATTTATATTTTAGACGAACCCACTACAGGATTACATTTTGATGATATAAAAAAACTAATTTTTGTAATTCAAAAACTTGTAGATAATGGTAACACAGTTATAATTATTGAACATAATTTAGATGTTATAAAAACCGCAGACTATATAATTGATTTAGGTCCTGAGGGAGGTGACAAGGGAGGAAAATTAGTCGCTTTTGGAACTCCCGAACAAGTATCAAAAATTTCAGAAAGTTATACAGGAAAGTTTCTTAAAAAAATTTTTAATTAATAATGAACAAAAAATTAATAAATGTAGTAGGTGGAGGCCTTGCTGGATGTGAAGCAGCCCATCAAATTTCAAAAAATGGTATTAGAACAAATTTGTTTGAAATGAGACCAAAAATAAAAACTGATGCCCATCAAACTGGATTGCTAGCAGAGCTAGTTTGTTCTAATTCACTCCGATCAGATGACAAAAACTATAACGCTGTTGGATTACTTCATGAAGAGCTACGTTTATCTGATTCAATAATTATGCAAGCGGCTGACAAAAATAAAGTACCTGCTGGAAGTGCATTAGCCGTTGATAGACTAGAATTTTCATCTTCAATAACAAACTCAATTAATAACAATCCATATATTAAAATTATAAATGAAGAAGTTAAAGATTTAGATTCTTTTGGTGACGAATTAACAATAATTGCAACTGGTCCATTAACATCTTCTAAATTGTCAGAACATTTGAATAGTATAATTAAAGAAAAACCGCTTGATTTTTTTGATGCCATCTCTCCTATAGTTTATTCAGAAAGTTTAGATATGAATATAGTTTGGAAACAATCAAGATATGACAAAGGTGATGGAGATGATTACATAAATTGTCCACTTACAGAAGATGAATATTATGATTTAGTTAATTCAATAAAATCATCTTCAAAAATTGATTTGAAGAATTTTGAAAAAACTCCATTCTTTGAAGGATGCATGCCAATTGAAGAAATGGTAAAAAGAGGAAATGAAACTTTAAGGTTTGGTCCAATGAAACCAGTTGGTCTAACAAATCCACATAAGAAAATTAAACCTTATGCAGTACTGCAATTAAGACAAGACAATGCATCAGGAACATTGTTCAATTTAGTTGGGTTTCAAACAAAAATGAAACATAAAGATCAAATAGAAGTTTTTAGAAAAATTCCAGGGTTAAAAAATGCAAAATTCGCTAGACTTGGAGGCTTGCACAGGAACACATTTATTAATTCACCAAATTTATTAAATAATTTTTTAAGATTAAAAAAAAGAAAGAATATTTTTTTTGCTGGACAAATAACGGGAGTTGAAGGGTATGTAGAATCATCTGCTATAGGTAATTTGGCTGGACGGATTGCTTCTAAATGTTTTTTAAATCAAGATTTTTTTTTACCACCTGATGATACAGCTCATGGAGCATTATTATCTTACATTACACAAAATGCTAATCCAAAAACCTTTCAACCTATGAATATAAATTTTGGAATCATAAACAGTGATGAAATTTTTGGAATTAGAGGAAAAGAAAAGAAAAAACTGATAACAAAAAGAGCATTGAAATCATTTGAAGTTTGGTTAAAAAGAACCAATTAACCTTCACTAAATTAGAATTGATATAACCTTTCTGTTTTCACTGTTAAGTATATTCAATGTCCTACAAGCAGCATCATATTTCATAATATCTATGGGGATTTCCTTCTCCATACATTTTTTTTTCAAATTTAACAAATGAATTATCTTTTTTGTAACTAACCCAATAATTATTACTTCTGCCTTTTCTTTATTAACTATTAAAAATCTTTTTAATAACTCCATCATTAAAGATGGGTTTAATTTGCTTACATCATTATTTTTCCAAATAAAGATTTCTTTTCCTAAAATACACAAAGGAAAAAAATAATTTTTGTTGTTCACAATTATACATTCATGATTGTAAGATGATATAATGAAATTATTATCATCAACAATAGAAACTTTATATGTTAGTGATAATAAATTTTTATCCTCTTGATGAATATTCATTAACGTTCGTATTCTGGAATAGGCTCTGATTTAGCTTTTTTTTCACCCTTATAAATTTTAAAAAAAGTTAAAAAAGAAACTGCTATAAATATAGATGAATAGGTTCCTACAATGACACCCCAAATCATTGCTAATGCAAAATCAGATAGTACGGCACCACCAAAAAAATAAATTATAATCAATGCAATTAATGTTGTCACAGAGGTCATCAAGGTTCTTGATAATGTTTCATTTATAGACTTATTATATATAAAATAATGATCTTTCGATTTATATTTTCTTAGATTTTCTCTAACTCTATCAAATACAACTACAGTATCGTTAATAGAATAACCTGCAGTCGTAAGCACAGCTGCGACTATTGACAAATTAAATTCCAAACTAAAAAAAGAAAACAAACCCAAAGTTGACAAAACATCATGAGATAAAGCAATAATCGCAGCTATTGAAAACTGCCATTCAAATCTAAACCAAATATAGATCATTATAAATACAAGAGCTAATATTATTGCAGTGATTCCTGCTATTTTTAGTTCTTCTCCAACAACCGGACCAACAAATTCAGTTCTTCGAATTTCAAAATCTTTATTAAAAATTTTTTTTACATTATTAATCATTAATATTTGCTCTTTTTCATCTCCATCTTGTTTTTGAATTCTTAACAAGACATCAGTTTTTTTACCAAACTTTTGAACAGAAATTTCTCCAGCGTCTAATGATTCAGTTTTTTGTCTGAATTCAGACAAATTGACCTCTAAGCCACTTTTATTCCTTAACTCAATAAGAATACCTCCTTTAAAATCTATTCCGAAATTGAGACCCTTAAAGGCTAAGAAAATAAAAGTTAATGAAATAAGTATTAAAGAAACTAAAAAAGCTAATCTTTTCAACTTTAAAAAATCAAAATTTACATTTTCCTTAATTAAATTTATTTTATACATTTATTTATATGTTCCTCTTTTAACATGACTAACTATTAGAAATTTTGTAAGCAAAATTGCCGTATACATAGATGTCAATAATCCAATCATTAATGTAACTGAAAAACCTTTAATGGGACCACTACCAAAAATAAATAAAGCAAAAGCAGCAATAAAAGTAGTTAAGTTAGCGTCAATAATAGTTGAAACAGCTTTTTGAAAACCTTGTTCTACAGAGTCCAATAAATTATTTCTTATTTTAAATTCTTCTTTAATTCTTTCAAAAATTAAAACATTTGCATCAACTGCCATCCCAATAGTCAAAACAATTCCAGCAATTCCAGGTAAAGTTAAAGTTGCTTGTATAATACTTAATGTTGCAACAATAAAAATCATATTCATAATCAAGGCAAAATTTGCGAAAACACCATAAATACCATATGCAATCATCATAAAAGCCATCACTGCAATAATGGCTATAATGCTAGCGAATTTACCAGATTCAATTGAATCACTTCCAAGCCCTGGACCCACCGATCTTTCTTCTAATATTTTTAAAGGAACTGGAAGTGCGCCTGCCCGTAAAACCAAAGCTAAATCATTTGCTTCTTGAACAGAAAAATTTCCAGTTATTTGACCATTTGAAAAGATCTGACCTTGAATTATTGGAGCACTTATAACTTTATCATCTAAAATAATTGCGAATGCCCTACCTACATTTTTCCCTGTAATCCTTCCAAACTTTTTTCCTCCTGCCGTAGTTAAAGTAAACATTACAGCTGGGTTGCCATCTTGATCAAAACCCGGTTGGGCGTTTGTTAATTCTTCTCCTGAAATCATTGTCTTTTTTTGAATCAGATAGACTTTATCATCAATTTTTTGGTCAACCAAAAGTAAGTAACCTGGAGGAATGGCCTTATCTGAAATTTGTTCAGGATCAATTTGTGGATGAGTAAACCTAAAAGTTAATTTTGCAGTTTTACCCAATAATCTCTTAATTCTATCTGGATCATCTAATCCTGGTAATTGAACTAAAATTCTATCAAGACCTTGTTGCTGTATTAATGGTTCTTTTGTTCCACTTTCGTCTATCCTTCTTCTAACAATCTCGATAGCTTGCTGCATAGTAGAATTAACAATTTTTCTTTTACCTTCATCTGATAATGATAAAATAAATGAAGTTTGATTTTTAGAAATAATGTAATCTTTAGAATATCTTTTTAATAAATCTGATACTTCTGAAATTTTTGCTTCATTTCTTACTTTAAAAGATACCAAATCAATTGATGCTCTTAAATTTTTGTATCGAATTTTGTTTTTTCTTAAATCTTTTCTTATCTCTGAAGCTGTGTTATTTAAATTTTCTTCAAAAACTTCTTTCATTTCTGCTTGCAAAAGTAAATATGAACCACCCTTTAGGTCTAAACCCAAATTTACAGTCTTACCTGGGAAAAATGGAAGTAAATTATTAAATCTTATTTTTTCACTCAAATTTGGAATAGCATACAATAATGCTAAAAAAGAAATAAAAAATAAAAATATAATATTTATTTTACTAAATTTCATCTTTATTTAAAATTTTAGGATTTTCTTAATTCAGAAATCATTTGTCTTGCAATTTCTACATTAACACCTTTTGAAATCTCAACTGTTATATCGTCAGACCCTTCAACTGCCTTAACTATTTTTCCAATTACTCCACCAGCAGTTACAACAATATTACCTCTTTTTAAATTTTGAACCATCATCTTGTGTTCTTTAACTCTCTTTTGTTGGGGTCTTATTAATAAAAAATAGAAAATTACAAATATTAAAATAAATGGAATTAAACCAGCTATAGAAAAGCCACCACCAGAAGAACCGACAGATTGAGCAAATGCATTTGTTATCATAATACCTTCCCTTAATAAATAGACCTTAGGAGATTACATTATTTTAAAAAAAAAACAATATTCCTAATAGTTTTTAAAAAAAAATTGTATATATATATTTTAATGTATTTAAAAAAAAATTATGACAAAACAATTTGATAATATTTTTCTTGAAAGAATAGCTAACGCACTAGAAAGAATTTCACCACCACCACTAATTAATCGAGATTTAAATTCAGCAGATGGCTACGTGTTTGATGCAAAAAATTTTTATTTGAAACCAATAAAGCAAATTAATAGAATCCCACTTAAACTTTTAAAAGGTATAGAGTTTCAAAAAGAAATATTAATTGATAATACAATTAATTTTGCTAATAATTTTCCAGCAAATAATGCTCTTTTATGGGGGGCAAAAGGAACTGGAAAATCTTCTCTGATTAAATCAGTGCATTTGGAAATTAGTAAAAAGTATAATCACCTTAAACTAATCGAGATTCATAGAGAGGATATTCTTGAGCTTCCCCGTTTACTATCAATTCTATCAGAACTTAATTCTTATCAATGTATTTTGCTATGTGATGATCTTTCTTTCGATCAAGGTGAAAATAGTTATAAAAGTTTAAAATCTGTTCTAGACGGAGGTATAGAAGGAAAACCAAAAAATATCATTTTTTATGCCACCTCCAACAGACGTCATTTGATGCCAAGAGAAATGATAGATAATGAAAAATCAACATCTATAAGTCCGTCAGAGGCTACAGAAGAAAAAGTTTCACTCTCTGACAGATTTGGTATTTGGATAGGGTTTCACAATATTTCACAGGAAGTGTATATTGACATGATAATGAGTTACGCAAAAAATTATAATATAAAATTAAAACATAATGAAATGAAAGCTAAAGCATTAGAATGGTCAATTACAAGAGGATCCAGATCTGGGAGAGTTGCTTGGCAATTTATTCAACAAATAGCTGGTGAAACAAAGACTTCAATCAAATAACAATCATTGATTAATTAATATGCTCTCAGGATTTATTGGATTTCGAGATTTTCTGATTTGAAAATGTAAACTAGAATTTTTTTTCAACTGAGCAATAACTTGGCCTTTCTTAACAATATCTCCCTCCTTAACCATTGAAAAATCAATTTTCGAATACGCTGAAATCCATTCTTTATCGTGTTTCAAAAGTATCATATTGCCAAAAGATTTTATTCTTGAACCAACAAAAGCCACTTTAGCATCAAATGAAGCTATAACTTTTGAGTCATTATCAACTAAAATATCAATTCCATCATTATGTTGTTTTCCATTAGCATAAGAGCCAAATTTTTTTGTTATCTTACCTTTAACTGGCCATATAAATTTAGGCATTTTTTTAAGATCTAAAGATAAATCTCTTGGTTTTAATAATGTTAAATTCTTTTCTCTTATTACTAAACCTACTACATCATAATTTTTTTTAAGTGGAATTTTGATATTTTGATCAACTGATAAGGTGTCAGATTTATTTAAATCATTTAATTCTAACAGCTCATTTAACTTTACAGCATATTGAATAGTTATTGTAGAAATAGTATCACCTGATCTAACGACATGAATCAAAGGAAAAGGTAAAAATAATTTTTGACCTTTTGAGAGTTTATATGGAGCTTTTAAATTGTTAGCCTTAATAATTTCTTGGGGTAAAAGTCTATATTTATTTGCAATATCATAAATTGAAACATCATCTGAAATATAAATAAAGCCTAATTTTGGAATTTGAAAAGTTTTATTCTGGACTATATTTAAAGTTGCAGGTTCTTTTTTCTTTAATTGAATTACCTTTGTATTACATCCCCAAAAAAGAAGCGAGATTAATAAAAATAAAATAAGATAAGGAATTTTATATTTCATTTAAAACCTTTAATATATTAATTATCTTTTATCATTGGCACAAAATTTACCTCACAAATGTCTTCAAAATGAATTTTATATTCATTTTGACTAATTGTAATACATTTTAGCATTTGATTTCCATTTAATTTACCAATTGGCGCAACACATTTCCCTCCAAAACGAATTTGTCGTAACAAATTATCTTTAATCATTGGAGTTGAACAAGTTAAAATAATTTTATCAAAAGGACACATGTTTTTCCAACCCAAATGACCGTCAGCACATTTAGATACGATATTTGTAAGTTTTAATTTATCAAAACAGATTTTAGCATTGACTAATAGTGGTTTGATTCGTTCAATAGTATAAATTTTCCTGACTAATTTTGATAAAATCGAAGTTTGGTAACCAGAGCCAGTTCCGATTTCCAAAACAACATCACTACTCTTTAAATCTAATTTTTCAGTCATCAATGCCACGATATATGGCTGACTAATAGTTTGATCATAACCTATCGGCAATGGAGAATTTTCATATGCATAATGTGACAAATGTTTTGGAATAAATAGCTCACGAGGTGTTTTTTCAATAGCAGTCAGAACTTTACTCGAAAGAATACCCATTGACCTCAAAGTCATTATTAATTGAGCCTTTTCTATATCCTGTACATCATCCATCTTTAATCGCAAAATTATTTGTTAAATTAGAAATTAATGGCGTAATAGAGATATGGTCGTTTAATATGGCATATTGATCTGTTTTTTTTAGGTAGGCTTTTTTTTGATTCATTGTACCTATTTTAAAATATTTTTCTTTATCATTAATTAGTAAATTGTCAGATAACTTTTGATTTGAACATTCTGTCAAAATAACTTTTTTAACCTTTTTTGGCTCGCAACAAGGAAAATTTATATTTAAAAGCAAAGATTTTGAAGATAAACAATCTTTAATTTTAAACATTATCTTAGGTAGATTAATTTTAGCTATATCAAAACTCTTATTATCTTCTCTAAAATATGCTTGGCTCAAGGCAACACTTGGAATTCCTCTAATAGCCCCTTCATAAGCGGCTCCAACTGTGCCTGAATAATGTATTTCGTCTCCAATATTGCTTCCAGAGTTAATTCCTGAAAAAATATAATTTGGTAAATCATTATGAAAAATCTCATTTAATGCGAATATCACTGAATCAGTTGGTGTTCCATCAACAACCCATTCACAAGATGAAATTTTTTTAAAATTTATCTTTTTATTTAATGTAATAGACCTACTTGCACCAGACATATTTTTTAAAGGTGCTACAACATATAATTCATGCGAAAACTTGCTCAATATATCAATTAAAATTTTTAAACCATTCGAACCATATCCATCATCGTTAGTTAACAAAACTTTTTTAAAAATTTTCATTTTGATCTAAAAAAATTACTTTTTTCCCATACATATATTTTTGTAAAACATCAGGGACAATTACACTTCCATCAGATTGTTGATAATTCTCAATTATAGCAATCATTGTCCTACCAACTGCCAAACATGAACCATTTAATGTGTGAACAAAAGACAATTGTTTTGTTTCTTTATCCCTAAACCGAGCATTCATTCTTCTTGATTGAAAATCCTTGCAATTCGAACATGAAGAGATTTCACGAAATTCTCCTTTTCCATTTTGTTGACCGGGAAGCCATACTTCAATGTCAAACGTTTTTGATGAAGAAAAACCTGTATCTTCACTACATAAAATAACGACTCTATAAGGTAACTTTAATTTTTGTAAAATTTTTTCAGCACATTTAGTTAGTCTTAATAATTCCTGATTAGATTCATCTGGTTTAACAATTGACACCATCTCAACCTTTGAAAACTGATGTTGCCTTATCATACCTCTAGTATCTTTTCCTGCAGCGCCGGCCTCTGAACGAAAACATGGAGTATGTGAAACTAATTTAATAGGTAATTTATCTTCATCTAAAATTTCATTTCTTACAATATTAGTTAATGGAACTTCTGCAGTTGGAATTAACCATTTATCACTTTCAGTTTTAAACAAATCATCTGCAAATTTAGGTAATTGTCCAGTTCCAATTAGAGCTTCAGAGTTAACTAAATATGGCGGGGAAACCTCTAGATGTCCAAACTCTAAAACATTTATATCAATCATGAAAGAAGTTAAAGCCCTTTCTAGAAGTGCCATTTCATTTTTTAATAAAACAAATCTGGTACCAGACAACTTTGCACCAACCTTGAAATCCATCTGATTAAACTTTTCACCAATAGTTACATGATCTTTAGGAGAAAATTCAAAAGAAGGTTTTTTCCCCCAAGTTTTTATTAATTTATTATCTTTTTCTGAAAAGCCTATTGGAACTTCGTTGTCAAGAAGATTAGGCAAATTAATTAGTATTTTATCAAGTTCAAGATTAGTTTTTTTTATCGAAACTTCTAAGTTGATGAGAGAATTTTTATAATTCTTCACTTCTTCCTGAAGTGTTGAAACATTTTTAGATTCTCTAATTAATTGACCAATCTTTTTTGAAACCAAGTTTCTTTTATTTTGTAAAACTTGAGATTTAGTTTTAAAAGATCTCAATTTATTATCTAAGTCTAGAATTATTTTTGATATACCCTCTATCTTTCTTTTTTTCATTTCATTATCAAATAATTCTGAGTTTTCTCTTATAAATTTAATATTATGCATTTTTTTAAAACCTTTATTTTTTCGAAGTAAGTTTTGATAAAATTATAGAAAACTCATATAAAATAATTATTGGAAGAGCCAACAAAATCTGAGAGATAACATCTGGAGGAGTTAAAATTGCCGCTATTACAAATGCAGTAAGTATCGCGTATTTTCTTTTTTGAGACAAATCTTCTGGTGTAATTACACCTGTTCTAGTTAATAACAAAAGTATTATTGGTAGTTCGAAGCACAACCCGAAGGCAAAAATTAATTTCATTACTAATGACAAATATTCCGATATTTTTGGTTCTAACTCAATGGGTAAGGCACCGTTTAGACTAGAAACTTGAAATGAAATAAAAAACTTCCATGCTAAAGGTATTACGACATAATATACCATTGCAGCACCCAATAGAAATAAAATTGGGGTGGCCATTAAAAAAGGCATAAACGCACTTTTTTCATTCTCATATAGTCCTGGTGCAACAAATTTCCATATTTGTATTAAAAAAACTGGAAATGAGATAGACAATGAAATGAAAAAAGCAACTTTAACCTGTGTAAAAAAACCCTCATGTAAGGCAGTATATATCATTCTACCACCTGATTTAGATAATTCATCTGCTAGAGGTTGTTGTAAAAAAACGTATGCTAAATCTGCAAGATTTTGATTATTTTCAGTAAATTGAATAAAACACAAAAAAAACAAAAATAAAAAACAAATTGACGCTATAAGTAATCTATTCCTTAGCTCTATTAAATGATCAACTAATGACATTTTCTTTTGTTGAATATTTTTATTTTTTGCCATTAATTAAATCATTTTAAAAGAATTATTTTTGATTAATCTCTTCGACATTATCTTTTATTAAAGATTTAGTATCTTCATTAATCTTATTTAAACTTTTCACGTTAACTTTTGCTTCTGATACAAAATCAGAATCTTTTAAGGTATTAACTTCTTTCTTTAAATTAGATATTTCGTTTTCATTGGCAATTTCATCAACACTTGATTGAAAATCATAGGCCATCGACTTAATTTTTCTAACAAAATTCATTATTGTTTTTAAAACTTTCGGTAAATCCCTTGGTCCTACCACTATCAACAGAACAAATGAAACTAAAAGAAACTCTTGCCAACCTATATCTAACATTAAATAACCTTAAAATAACTAAACTTTTTTTCTGGAACTTCTTTTTTTAACTCTTTTTGTAACTTTCTTTTTTGGTTTTATTTCTTCTTCAATTGATTGCACTTCTTCATTTTCTTTACTTGATTTCATTTGATCTTTAAAATTTTTTAACCCTTTGCCAAAATCACCCATTATACCTGATAATTTTCCTTTACCTCCGAATAATATTAATACTACAACAAGTACAATTACCCAATGCCAAATACTAGTAAAGCCCATTTCATTCTCCTATAAAATTTATGACTCAAAAATAAAACTATAATTAATATCAGTAAATATATTCATTATATGATTATTCTCAAAATAATTTATTCCTGGTATCTTAACATGCAAATGATAATTTTTAAATTTTGTAATAATAGAAACATGAACCAAAGTATCACCTGCTAAAAATTTTGATGCAACAACATTACCATTATAAGGGCTTTTAATTAATTTTAATTCAGATTTTTTTCTATAGAGCTTGGCACTTGATAGACTAATTAGTTTTAAACCCTCACTTCTTACAACTAAAAAATACTTTTTATTTAAAGCTTTTGCTTTTAATGGAAATTCACCCAACACTGTCTTTAACTTATTATTAGAAATTTTTCCTTCAAAAATATTAATTTCACTAAAAAATTCAGAAACAAAAATACTTTTTGGTCTCATATATAATTCAAAAGGTGAACCATATTGTTCTAAAATGCCATTTCTTATAACAGCAATGAAATCAGACATGAACATTGCTTCATCCGAATCATGAGTAACTAAAATTGTTGTAATTTTATTATCTTTTAAGATATGTAAAATTTGATCTCTTAATTTTTCTCTTAATCTAGTATCTAGGTTAGAAAATGGTTCATCCATCAAGATTAGTTTAGGCTTTGAAGCAATAGCTCTAAATAGGGCAACTAATTGTTTTTGACCTCCAGATAATTCATGAGGATATCTATATTTAAATTTTAAAAAGTCATTTTTTTTCAATAAGTTATTAATATTATTATTAACATCATTACCTTTATTTTTAGAAGCATAAAAAATATTCTCCTCTACATTTAGATGAGGAAAAAGTGCGCAATCTTGAAAAACAAAACCAATTTCTCTATCTTGAGGTTTTAAAAATTGATTAT
Source organism: uncultured SAR116 cluster alpha proteobacterium (assembly GCA_902533695.1). GTDB lineage: Bacteria > Pseudomonadota > Alphaproteobacteria > Puniceispirillales > Marisalimonadaceae > AG-426-I14. The sequence continues at coordinate 4,141 of CACAMV010000014.1, read as the reverse complement.
CTCTAGAAATATTTATTTTATCATATTTGATAATTCCATCTTGCAGTTTCTCTAATCCACTTGCCAATCTTAACAATGTTGTTTTACCACAACCAGAGGGTCCTAAAAGGGAAGTAACTTTATTAGGTTCTATCTTCAATGAAAAATTATTTATTATTTTCTCTTGCTCATAACTATGATTTACATCTTTAAATTCAAGCATTTTTATTACTCTTCATCATTAGTTGGATCAGAAAATAATATATTTTCATGACTTAATAAACCAGATAATTTTAATTCTTCCAATCCAGGTAAATCAGTTAAGCTTGACAAACCAAAATGATCTAAAAAAGAAGTAGTTGTAATCCAAGTAAGCGGTCTGCCAGGTGTTTTTAATCTTTTTCCCGGTTTAACCCAACCAACTTCGAATAATAAATCAATAGTCCCCTTACTAAGAGTAACTCCTCTAATATTCTCAATTTGAGATCTTGTTACAGGTTGATGATATGCGATTATAGCTAATATCTCTGAAGCTGCTCTTGACAAGGGCTTTGTTAATTCTTGTTCAATATTTAATAAACCTGACACTTCATCAGAAGTTCTAAAGACAAAGCTTTGATCAATCTTGATTAAATGAATACCTGAGTTAATATATTTCTCTTGTAATTCTTTAATTAAATTTTCTAGATTATTTTTATCATTTTCAAAATCTTGTAATAAAGAAATATGAACTGGTTTTTTTGAAGCAAAAATAAAAGCTTCTATAATTTTTTTTTTTAAATCGTCATTTATTGTGTTTTTATTTTCCATATTTTTTAAATTAATTATTTTTTATGATCTGTAAATTAAAATTCTTGTCATCATTATTCTGTTTGATAAATATTTTACCATCTTTTGAAAGTTCAAGAGATGCAACGAAATATGAAGCTATAACTGATTTTAATTCTAAATAATTTTTAATATCATTAGGGATTAACGACATTATATTTTTCCATTTTTGAATTTTAGTTAAATTCTTTTTTATGTTTTCAATCGCCTTTTCAACTGTGTACAAATTGGAATAGGCTATGGTGATTACTTCTTTTTCATCTTTAAGAAGAATGTTCGAATAAACCTTAGTTAAATCATATAAGTTTATGTCATATTTAAACTTCACTTTTTTACTAAAAATTTCATCAACTCCTTTACTAAAAAAATCTTTTCCTAACCGCCTCCTCAAAAACAAGTTTTTTGCTAATTTTTGAAATGTTTCTAATTTTAAAATTTGAAATTTTAAAATTTGAGATAATTTTTCTGGATTATCTATTTCATCCTCTTCGATAGGTAAAAGTAATTTTGATTTAATGTATGTTAGGATAGCCCCCATAACCAAATATTCTGCGGCTAATTCAATATCTTCTTTTACAACTTTTTTTAAAAATATAAGATATTGTTCTGCCAAGGGCAAAATTTGTATTTTTGTAATATCAATTTTTTGGTCTTTTACTAAACTTAATAATAAATCAATAGGGCCATCAAAACCTTCTAAAGATAGTTTCAATACTTTAGGCTTATACAAATCAATACCCATATTAATTTTCAATTTTCTTATTTTTATCTATTTTTAAAATACAATTTGTTTTAAGATCTTTTAACTTTTTACACAATTCTAATGCTTGATTCTTATTCATCAAATTGCTCCAAACCCTATAAAAAGTATAATTACTTTTTTTAAGTTCATAAATCTCTAATGAATTTTTAAAAAAAATATTTTTATATTTAAAAGTTAAATTTTTAATTGCACTTTCCGCCTTGACTTTATTTTTAAAAGATCCTAATTGCACCCTATATTTTTTCAACTTGTTACGATTAACATTGGTTTTAATATTTGTATCTTCAACCTTTGGGAGATTAGGCTTTTTTGTTACTGTTTGATTAAGATCAAGTTTTTTGGTGACAAGATTGTTTTTTTCAACTTCAAAAGGCAATGGTTCAACTACATTTTTATTTGTTATAATTTTATTACTTTCACCAATTTTGTTTTTATCTTTTAAAATTTCTATTTCCAAAACATTTTGCTTAGATTTAGAAAAAGTAGGTAAAGTTTTTACAATATCTTGATCTGGCTCTATAACTGGAATATTTAGTAGTTCTTCATTTACAATTATGTAATTTAGAAAATAGGAAATAAATAAGATTAAAAAGCTGAAAATTGTGACTATATATGAACTAATTTTTGTAAACGATTTTAACATATATTTTACATTTTATTTGTAGGCTTTATGGACAATACATTTAATCCTGATTCAATTGTTATTGCAACGGAGTTTACTAAAGCTATTCTTGCTGTTGAAATTTTTTTATCTTCTTTAAGTATAAACCTCAAATTTTTGTCTTCATTCCCCTTATTCCATAAGCTATGGAATTGGGAAGCAAGATCAATTAAATAAAAACAAACCCTGTGAGGTTCTAAGTACTTAGCAGATGCCTCTAAAACTCGAGGCCATTGAGATAATAACTTAATTAAGTCAATCTCTTTTTTTTCAGTTAATTTAGAAATTTTGTCTAAATCAATTTTATTATTTTTAAAATTTGATGAATTTAAAATTGATTTACACCTTGCATATGCATAATTTACATAGAAAATGGGATTATCTTTTGATTGTTCTTTGACTTTATGAAAATCAAATTCAATTGTTTGGTCATTTCTTCTAGTTAACATCATAAATCTAATGACATCTTTACCTACTTTATTTAAAATTTCAGATAATGTAACAAAATCACCACTTCTTTTGCTCATTTTGATTATTTGACCATTATCAGATAAATGAACTATTGAACAAATTTTATTTATTAATTGGCATTTATTATCAGTTATCGCGTTAACCGCAGAAGAAATTCTTGAAATATAACCACCATGGTCAGCACCTAAAATATTAATTAAGTTTCCAGAAGTTCTTTCAATTTTATCTAAATGATAAGCTATATCTGAAGCAAAATATGTCCATGAATTATCTGCCTTTTTTAATGCTCTATCAGTATCATCTCCAAATTTTTTTGAATTAAATAATAATTGCGGTCTTGGCTCCCAATCATTATTTGAATTTCCCTTTGGTTTTTCAAGAATCCCAGTATAAAGAAGTTTCTTTTTATTTAAAATTTTTAATATCTTATCTAGCCTATTAGATTCTAAAATTTTTGTTTCACTGGTAAATACATCCATTTCAACACCTAATTTAACTAAATCATTTTTGATATCATTCAACATCATTTCTATCACTATTGGTTTAATCAAGGGGAAATACTTATCAAATGAAAGATCAATTAGTCTTTTTCCATATAAATCATTTATTTTTTTTCCAACTTTTTTTAAATAATTTCCAGGATATAATCCATTAGAAAAGCTATATTCTCTTTTATTTATATTCTCTAGATATCTTAAAAAACACGACTCAACTAAAGCTTCAATTTGGTTACCAGCATCATTTACATAATATTCTCTAAGAACCTTGTAACCTACTAACGACAAGATTGAAGCCAAGGTATCGCCAAAAACTGCTCCTCTTGCATGACCTGCATGAAGTGGTCCAGTTGGATTTGCTGAAACGAACTCAACATTTAAAAATTTACCTTGACCTAAATTTTCATAGATCCAACCATTATTACTTGTAACTAAATTAAATAAAAAAGTATGCCATATTTTTGTATTTAATTTAATGTTGATAAAACCTGGTTTAACAAATTCAACTTCATCAAAGTCATTAATAATCTTTAATTCTGAGCATAATATTTCACCAATTTCGATTGAATTAAACTTTAATTGTGAAGCTAAGACCATAGCTGCATTTGTTGACAAATCACCAAAGGATTGATTTTTTGGTGGTTCTAGAACTATTTTTTTAATTATCTTTGAATTTTTTAAATCCCAAGAAAGTTCTTCAGCAATCGTAAAAATTATATTTTTGATTTCATTAAGATATTTAGAATATATATTCATTATAAATCAATCTAAGTTAAAATTTTTATAACTTTTATCAAAAAAATTATCAGTCATGCCAGCTATGTAATCACATATAATTCTTGATCTATTATTTTTATTAAAATCTAGAATAGATCTTTTTTCTATAAAATGCCATTTTGGAGGAAGTCTCAAAGGGTTTTCAAGTAAAAAATAAAACATTTT
>CACAMV010000013.1 GCA_902533695.1 uncultured SAR116 cluster alpha proteobacterium | reverse complement strand
TTTTAATAAAATATAATAATATTAGGGAGGGTATAACCATCAAAGCAGTTATAACAAAAAATAGTCCCCAGTCTCCATTTAGAAAATCAACAAATGCTCCAGAAGATGATGCTAGAGTTGTTCTTCCAGCAGTACCTATCGAGGCTAACAGAGCATATTGTGTGGCAGTATAATTTCTGTCAACTAGCAGTGAGATAAATGCTACAAAAGCTACGGTAGCAAAAGCTGCGGCCATATCATCTAAAATTACTGCAATTGAAAAAATTAAATATGATTTTCCATACCAAGCCAAGATAGAAAAGAGAATATTTGTAACGGCCATAAAAATACCTGCAACAAATAATGATTTTAATATTCCAGACCTGATTGTAAAAATACCACCTAATAATGTGAAAATAATAGTAGTAATCCATCCGAGAGCTTTAGAGTAAATAGCTATATCACTTTTTGAAAAACCCATTTCCTTATAAAAAACAATTGACATTCTTCCTAAAAAAGCTTCTCCAATTTTAAATAAAAAAATAAAGGCTAAGATTCCTAAAGCTATTGAAAACCCATTTTTCTTAAAAAAACTTAAAATTGGTCCAACAATTGTTGATGAAATCCAGGCTAAAAGTGAGTTAATTTTTTTTGACGAAAAGAAAATTATAAATGAACTATGAGATTTTAATTTAGTTTCAAATTCTTCATCTAATTTTAAATGCTTATTATTTTTTGATTTAAAATCGTTCTCTTTAATAAATAATAACCCAAGGTTAAAAAAGACAATCACAAATCCAAGGAAAAGAAAGGTAATTTGCCAATAATTTTCATAACCAGATTTTTCTAAAAAGTCAGCAAGCATTAAAGAAAACAAACTGCCAAGCTTATAACCACTCCACCAACCAACGACTGCTATTGATGCTCCGGCTGCCATTGCAGATACTTCATTAGTTCTTATTTGTTCTATTCTTAGAGCATCTACTGTAATGTCCTGGGATGCCGAAGAAATAGCAATAACTAAACCTATAAATATTATAAATATCAAATTTAATTTTGGATCCAACAAACTCCATAAAATAAGAGATAAAATAATTATTGATTGCATCACAATAATCCAAGATTTTCTATGTCCTATTTTGTTTGTAAGAAATGGAATTTTTAGTCTATCAATGAGAGGAGCCCATAAATAATTGAAAGCGTAAACAGCAAAAATTAGACCAGCCCATCCAATAGTGCTTCTACTTAAACCCTCTTCCTTAAGCCATAAACTAAGACTTGAACCTATTAAAACCCATGGAAAACCACTTATTGCGCCAAGCAGTAAAATCTTTAACATTCTTATATCAAAATAAGAATCTAATATTTCTTTTAAGCCAGGTTTTTTTTTAATAATCACGAATTAAATTTTAAGATAATTTTATAAAAAATGGAAATCTTTTAATAACAAATCAATAATTTAATTTAATTGTGTTAAGTTCATTTTTATGATGAAAAAAAACATAAGATTAATAGGCAAAAATATCACAAAGTTAATACTTAATAATAAGGTTTTTAAATGCCAAATTGGTAAAAATGGGAAAATACCTTTTTATAAAAAAAAGGAAGGTGATTTATGCACCCCAATGGGCTCATGGACTTTAGAAAGTATTTTTTTTAGAAAAGATAGAATTAATTTTTTAAAAACAAACAAATCTCTGAAAACTAAAGTCAAAAAAATTTCAAAATTTTGTGGTTGGTGCGATGATATTAAAAATCCAAACTATAATAAGTATATAAAAATTAATAAAGCTAAGAGAAAAAAATTTTGTAATTATGAGAGTTTGCACAGAGAAGACAATGCTTATGATTTAATTGTGGTTATAAACTTCAACATAAAACCAATAATTAAAGGTAAAGGAAGTGCAATTTTTCTTCATTGTAGTTTTACTGATGCAAGACCAACTAAAGGTTGTATTGCGATAGATAAAAAAAACTTATTATATTTGTGCAGAAATTTAAATTCAAAATCTAAAATTCAGATTTAACTGAATGATTTTATGAAATAAACCTACTTGATATCTTTCAATAATTATGTATTGTTAATTTTTTTTATTAATTTTTAAGTGGTAATAAACATGGATTTTATAACATTGACATTAATTTTTGGGATTTTGGCTGTTCTATATGGTATGTGGGCAACGAACCAAATCTTAAAAGCTTCTGCAGGTACAAAAAAAATGATGGAGATTGCATCTTCAATTCAGATTGGTGCAAAAGCCTATCTTAATAGACAATATTCTACTATAGCAATTGTTGGGGTTGTTGTTACTATCTTATTATTTTTAACTCTTGGACATTTTGTCGCTATAGGTTTTATCATAGGTTCAATTTTATCTGGTCTAGCTGGATATGTTGGAATGAATGTCTCAGTCAGAGCTAATGTTAGAACTACAGAAGCTGCAAAAAGTGGTCTTGTGCCAGCATTAGATATTGCTTTTAAATCAGGTGCAATCACTGGAATGTTAGTTGTTGGTTTGGGTTTATTAGGTGTAACTGGTTACTATATGTTTTTAAAAGAAATTAATGTAGATACTAGAGATTTGATTGAAGCCTTAGTGGCATTATCTTTTGGAGCATCATTAATTTCAATTTTTGCTAGATTAGGCGGTGGAATATTTACTAAAGGAGCGGATGTTGGTGCTGATTTGGTTGGCAAGGTAGAAGCAGGCATTCCCGAAGATGACCCAAGAAATCCAGCAGTAATTGCAGACAACGTTGGAGATAATGTTGGAGACTGTGCTGGAATGGCCGCAGATTTGTTTGAAACGTATGCTGTAACCATAGTAGCAACTATGTTGTTAGCAACAATAAGCTTTACAGGATCAGAGATTGTTAGTGGAATGGAATATCCTCTTGTAATTGGTGGTGTTTGCATATTGGCATCTATCATTGGTACTTTTTTTGTAAAATTAGGTTCCAATAATAATATTATGAGCGCCCTTTATAGAGGGTTAATAATTACCGCTATAGTATCTGCAATATTGATATTCTTTGTATCTAAATCAATTTTTGGAGAAAGCTTTCTTTCCTACTTTTACTGTGCTGTGGTGGGTTTGATTGTTACTGCTTTGATAGTTTGGGTTACAGAATATTATACGTCAACAGAGTATAGACCAGTAAGATCAATAGCTCAATCATCAGAAACTGGACACGGTACAAATGTTATACAAGGACTTGCAATTTCCTTAGAAGCGACTGCTATACCAGCTATCATTATTGCTATAGGTATATTAGTTTCATTTCATCTAAATGGAGTTTATGGTATCGCAATTTCTGCAACTACTATGTTGGCTCTAGCAGGTATGATTGTAGCATTAGATGCATATGGACCTGTTACTGATAATGCAGGTGGTATAGCAGAAATGTGTGACTTAGATCAGGAAGTTAGAAAAACCACTGATGCACTTGATGCAGTTGGTAATACAACTAAAGCAGTTACAAAGGGTTATGCGATTGGTTCAGCTGGATTGGCGGCATTAGTTTTATTTTCCGCTTATACCTATGATTTAAAGTATTATTTTCCTAATCTTGAAATAAGCTTTTCATTATCTGATCCTAATGTAGTAGTTGGTCTTTTAATAGGTGGAATGTTGCCGTATCTTTTCGCATCAATGGGCATGACAGCTGTAGGAAGAGCAGGTGGAGAAGTTGTTAAAGAGGTTAGAAGACAGTTTAAAGAAATACCAGGAATAATGACTGGCAAATCAAAGCCTGATTATAGTAAAGCGGTAGATATGCTTACAAAATCAGCTATAAAAGAAATGATTGTACCTTCATTACTCCCAGTTCTAGCGCCAATTGTTTTGTACTTTATTATTTCTTTGTATGATCAACAAGCAGCTTTAATCGCTGTAGGGGCAATGTTGCTAGGAACTATAGTTACTGGTTTATTTGTTGCAATTTCTATGACAGCTGGTGGAGGTGCTTGGGATAATGCAAAAAAATATATTGAAGATGGAAATCACGGTGGAAAAGGATCAGAGGCTCACAAAGCAGCTGTAACAGGTGATACAGTAGGCGATCCATACAAGGATACTGCTGGGCCTGCTATTAACCCTATGATTAAAATTATTAATATAGTTGCAATATTAATGTTAGCTGCATTAGGTCATTAAGTCTGTTCAAACAATTATGTTTTGCTGACAATTTTGGAAAAATCAAAGTTGCCGAGGCCTTCATTAACTAATTTTTCAAACTGTTTTTGAGACTGTAAACCGTAATTAATTTTCGTTCCTGAGGCTTTTGCAGCTGCAATTGCTAGCGACAAATCTTTAGACATTAATGCTGCTGAAAAGCCTCCTTCAAAATTTTTGTCAGCCGGGCTTTTAGGTCCAATTCCTTTGTAGGGGCAATAATTGTTAATAGCCCAACATGAACCACTTGATGTCGACAAAACTTCATATAGTTTTTCTAAATTAAGTCCTAAGTTTTTGGCTAAATCAAAACTTTCACCAACTGCTATCATTGTGGATGCTAACAACATATTATTACAAATTTTTGCGCTCTGTCCTGCTCCAATTTCACCACACAAAATTGATTTTTTACCCATTATATCAAATAGATATTTGTAATTTTCATATGTTTCAAAATTACCACCTACCATAAATGTTAATGTACCTGAATCTGCACCCATCACCCCTCCAGAAACTGGAGCATCTAATGTTTGAATACCTTTTGTTTTTGCAAGATTCTGAACTTCTAAAGAGGTATCTACGTCTATAGTGGAACAATCTATTAATGTATGATGTTGTTCAGATAAAGCAACTAGTTTCCCCCAAACTTTTTTTACGATGGGTCCATCAGGTAACATTGTTATAATTACTTCATTTGAATTAACTAGTAATTCTAAATTTTTCTCATGTTTTATATTACTATCTTTTAATTGATCAAAAACTGAATTATCAACGTCAAAACCCATTACATGAATATTATTTTTTGATAAATTCCGGGCCATACCTTTTCCCATATTTCCTAATCCAATGAAACCAACATTATGCATAAATTATACTCCATTAATTTTTAAAATTTTTTTAGCAATCGGGTTTGTTTGTGTTTTTAAAATTCTTTTAGATGTTAGTAGATCATTCAAAATTTGTAAATCTTGTTTCAAGCTTAATAGAAAAGGATACCACTCTCTAGATAAGGGTGTTTTCCATTCCCAAAGTAGTTTATCAAGTTTATCAAATATTTCGGCATCAAATTTTATGTCTTTAACCTTTTTGTCACTAGAAAGGTTAGGTTTTTCAAAAAAGTTATATAATGTTAAAAATTCTTCTGGAATATTATTTTTTTTTAAAACTTTTTTCCAACTTTCAATTTTATTTTTTGATTTTTTGCATTTTGATGCTACTTCCAAAAGAAACAAGTCTGTTTCTAACATTCCTGTCAAATTAAGCATAACTTTTCTTGCTTCTTTATTGATCATCCAAGGTCCTAAAATTAATCTTTTCGGACAATAATCATTTGCATAAAAATTATCCCAAAAAACAACTTTATTGTTTTCATTTTTTTTATTTATTGATTTTGATTTTATTTCAAATTTATTGTTAACAATATATTCACCACAGTAAAAAATCTGAGTTTCTTTATTTAGGTTTTTTGATAGATTTTTTAAATAAGTTACATTTTCTTTTCTTAATTCATCAGCATATATTCGTGGAACTAGAAAAATACTTCTGTTTAATTTTTTGCTAATCAAATTACTTAAACCAGCATGGATAGCACCTTCTTCGTTTTTAGAAAAATAATCATTAAAATTTTCTGGTATATCATCTAGAAGTAATGCTATATGGTTGGCGCCATCATCTATTAATTGATTAAATTTATTTATTAACTTGTCTAGGTCAAAACTTAAAGAATGTTTCGGTTTATCTGTTATTGAAGAAAAATTGAAATCAAGCCCAGGAGAAACTCCAGCTATAATATCAATGCCATGGGAATTTGCAAAAGAGCAGAAACTTTTAAATTTTTTTCTCCATAATTTTGTATAATTTTTTCTCCAATTTAATCTATGTAACACATCTTCCTTAGGAGCATAAAAATAAAAATTCATATCTATTTGTTCCATCTTTTTTATAATTCTTTTTCTTGATCTCCAATCGAGAAGATTTCCATAATATCCTTCTATATATCCAAATATTCTATTTAAATTTGAGTTTTTCATTTTTAGATTATAATGTTAACAGAATTAAAACATTTATTAAAAAGAAATTATTATGAAAGTTTTAGCAATTGGTGCACATCCAGATGACATAGAAATTTTTATGTTTGGTTTAATATCAACCTTAAAGGAAAGAGGCGATGATATTTATTTAATGGTAGCCACAGACGGAGGATTAGGTGGAGATGGGAATAAAGAAGAATTAGTAAAATTAAGGTATTTAGAGACGTCAAAGGCTTTAAAAAAACTTGGAGAATTACATTTACTTGGGTTATCTGATGGCTGTTTGGGTGATAATGAAAAAGACAAAAATATTTTAAGGGAAAAAATTAATAAACTTAGCCCAGAACTTATTATTACTCATGCAAATAATGATTATCATGTTGATCATAGAAAATTATCTGAGCTAGTTACAAGCATAGTAAGTCATTATATACCTGTAATTTTTTGTGATACACTAATGGGTGTGAATTTTCATCCTACATATTACATTGACATAACAAATCATTTTAAATTTAAAGAAGAAGCTATTTTACATCATCAAAGTCAAAAACCACAAAGATTTGTTAAACTTGCTAGATTAATGAACTCATACCGAGCGGCGCAATGTAATGCGCCTAACGGATGTTATGCTGAGGCTTATACATTTAATAGTTCATTCCCATTCACAGATATAAGAATACTTTTGCCGGCTACAATAAAGCTGAGACCTTTCCATATAAAAAATATAAATGGATTTCTTTAAATTTTATCTAGTCTATAAGTTATAAAAATTAGTATTGAAATAAAGATTTTAGTTTAATTAAATTTTTTTAAACATTTGTTTTTAAAAAAACTTATTTTCCTTTTAACTGCAACCTGTATTTTTTAATTTATCAAAAACTGGAAATCTTTTGCCGAAAAATTTGTTAATTGACTTCTAGAAAGCCTTATTGTTATTAATGTGATTGAAATATAATTGAATCATTTAAATATGAAATAAGGGATCAGTGAAATAGTTTTGGGAAGCCTAACGCTCTGCGTCAGATGTGCTTAAATTTAGGTGGCTCAAAAGTTAGGAAACTAAATGAATAATGAAGTAATCTATGCAATGGGTATCATGAATTATTGTAGTCATGACCCTGCATGTTGTCTGTTAAAAGTAAAAGGTAAAAATTTAGATATTGCATATGCTGAGGAAGGTTTTTTGTCTAGGAAGAAAAAAAGTTACCAATTTCCTTTAAGATCTATGAAATATTGTTTAGATCGATTTGATATTAAAATCAATGATATAAATGTTCTCATGCTAGATTATATGGATATAAAAAGACCTTTAAAAACATCTAATAATTATAGGTTGTTGGTTGGTGATTTTATTAGATCAAGATTAAATATTGATATAACAAAAATTAAATTTGTTACCTCTCACCACTATGCTCACGCATTGACTGCTTTTTGGCCATCACCTTTTGAGGAAGCCGCTGTAATGGTTGTTGATGGATTGGGAAGTGGACAACAAACCACTTCTGTATTTTCTTTTAATGCTAAAGGTAAAAGTCAGTTGCTTTTTGAGCAAAAAGGTAATGGAATTGGTTTGTTGTATACATTGATAACGCAAAAATTAGGTTTTAGTTCTGGTGAGGAAGGTAAAACGATGGGACTTGCACCTTATGGCGAAAATGTTAAAAAAGTAAAAATTGATGAGTTGAATTTGAAAGGTTTTAGATCAGGATGTGCAATTGACTATGGACATCTTTTAGATAGATCTCCGACTGCAAAGCTAAAAGTGACCCTTAATCGTCCAAAAAATAAAAGCGATGTATATAAGGATTATTTTACTAAATTGGCTTTTGAGTTACAAAAAGAAACAGAAGATAGTCTCACCTATCTAGCCTTGCAGGCATTAAGATTGACAAAAAAATCTAACCTTTGTTTTGCTGGTGGTGTGGCTCTAAATTGTGTTGCAAATAATAAAATTCAAGATCTGAAGGAGGTTGAAGGTTTCTGGGTGCAACCAGCTTCAGGTGACTCGGGTATCCCAATTGGATTAGCACTGGCTGGTCTTCAAGAGATCGGTATTGATCTTAATACCTTAATGACGCGAGAAAATAGAGATACTCTAGCATCAGCTTATAGTAGTGATAAAAATCCTTTGTCTAGTATTGTAGATAAAAGTGTCGATAAGTTGTTAAGGGAAAATAATGTAATTATTGAAAAATTTAATGCTCAAAAAATTGCTGAAAGTCTCTCAAAAAAACAAATTATTGCTTTATACACAGAAGGAATAGAAATTGGTCCCCGCGCGTTAGGTCATAGAAGTTTTCTAGCAGATGCGCGATCTGGCGAAATGAAAGATCTTATGAATTCAAAAATTAAGCATCGTGAAGGTTATAGACCATTTGCTCCAATGGTTTTAAAGAGTGATTTTTATAGATATTTTATTTCTTCAACAAATGAACATCCTTACATGATGCAAGCACCTAAATGTACTGAATATGCACTAAATCATGTACCTGCTATATGTCATGTTGATGGGACAGCCAGAGTTCAAACCGTTACAAAAGTAAATGGGATTGTTTTTGATATTTTATCTTCTTATAAAGAAAATTGTGGTGAGTCAGTAATTATTAATACTTCTTTTAATGATAATAATGAACCTATTGTTTTCACAAAAATTGATGCTATTTGCTCATTCCTTAGGTGTAATGCAGATATTTTAATTCTTAACGATTTGGTAATACACCGTAAAAGATTAGTTAATATTGGTGAATTACAAAGATCAGCTTTAAAACTTCAAAAAAAAATTATGGATAATTTTTTTGACCTTAGCCTCAAACAGTTAACTTCAATTTCAAAAAAAACTGAGAGTAAAGCTCTATCTCAGTTTATTCACATGAACGATAAATTGTCTAGATCTTATCGAAATGAAAGAGTTATTGGTAACTTTATTGAATTTCTCCTATCAAGAAATTACAAAAGATTATTATTTGTTGACGATTTTCATTTTATACTTATTAGAAAATTGTGTGAGATACTCGGTTTAAAATTTGAGATAATTTGTCCTCAAATTAAAATTGTTGAAGATACAATCAAAATAATTTCTGAATTAAAAGCAGATAGTGATTTTGCTTTATATAATGTGTCTGCGTACTTTCATAACAACTTCACTAAATCTTGGTTTAATTCTCATGAGACATTAAATTCGTTTTATGATTTGTCTGACAAAAAATTAGATCAAAATTTTTTATTAAATAACACATCGCCTGATAGTTTTAGTTCTGACTTTCATCATATCAAGAATACGTATGAGCATAGGTTAGATCTTACAATAGAAAAATTTTTTACTAAACTCTCTAATGACAATATTAAAAATAATTAAAAATACTATGCTAAATGAGCATTATTTATTATTTCGTAATAGTATTTCTAAGCAATTAAGAATTAACCGTTATTAGAAATTTTTTTTATTTTATTTTTTATAAAAATAATAGATATTTTAAATACTTTTATCTTAGCTAATATTGAGCTTCCTATATGAAGAGTATAAATTGTTGAAAATAATCATGAAAGTATCTACATTACTACTACTTATCGATTTAACAATTTTTTAAGGTTAGCTATATTCTAAAATTTATTTTTGGAATAAAAGAAGCGTTGAGTATGAATCAAAATAATGACTTGGCAAATGCAATAAGTTACTCAGAGTTTTGGAGTCAGATATTAAAATATAAAAATTATAGTGTTGAAAAAGTAAATAGATATTTGAGACCAAAACATCGTTCATCTACCATTTTCCCTGTTTATTTAAAGGATAAAAGTAAATGTTATATAGGTTGGTTGACCTATTGGGTAAAAAAACATGGCAATAAGGTTGCTATTAGAACAACCGCTAGAAATATTGATGGTCAGAAAGTTGGAGTAAGATGGCAACCAATTGTAAATTTTGAAACTAATATTTTAAGCGCAAGAGATTTTGAATACTTTAATTTTCAAGATTTTGGATTTTGTGGGACCATAGAAGTAGAGGTTTTTACAGAATATTTACCTAAATTTACTTTTCCTGCGATGTCATTGTTTTATAAAAATGAAATTAGTTCAGCAGTTGTACATAGCTGTATTAGATTTTATAATAAAGATGAGGTTGTAAATGATTATGCTATTAAGTTTCCTCAAACTGGGTTTGACGTTTCTCTTGGCGAAAAGAAAAAAAACTATATATGTTTCATGGGAGATAGTAAAACCAAATATTTTCTAAAATTAACTCTAGAGTTTTTAAAAAAGAAATTTGTTAGGGAGGTAACTTTAATTAATTCATGTAGGGGAAAGCTACATATTATTTATATCGAAGAGGTTTTTAATTGTGATAATATTTCTTCTTTGGCGAAAGTTAAAATTAATCACAATTTAGATGTTTTCCCTAGATTCTATGTAGGCACTTTAAGAGATGGATTTGTACCTACTCTAACACATACTTTTTTTGACACATCTCCAACAGAAATTAAAGGTAGAGCATCTGAAGTTTTACTTCGTGTCAATAATATAAATAAAGAAAAATATTATGACAGTTCTTTTATTGTGCCAATCTTTCCCATTCAAGAATTTGATATAAGTTTACGTACTTATTCACAAAACCTTATTTTTTTGGGTAGCATAGAAATAAAAGTATTTAATCTGCAAGGAAACCTCTTATTTTTAAAAAAACTGATGGATAGAGATCAAAAAGTTTGGAACTCGACATATACTTTTAAAATATCCAGACTTTTGTCTGAACTCAATTTAGATAATAAAAAAAAGTATAGTATTTTTTTTGGTTTCGACAGTGTGAAAAAAAGTTTTCCAAAACGTTTTAAAATGGGTTTAAATTTAAACAAAAAAAGTACAAATGAGAAAATTGGAACAAATATATGTTTTGCACCATCTGTTCAGTATGAAACAATTTTTGACAAACCATTTACTAGAAGGTGGTTCCCTATTGGAGGCGATAGTAATTATGTAGGCACATTGCACCTAACTTCGTTAGAAAAGAAGCCTATTTTAAAAAAAATTTCTATACATATTGAGTTTATTAATTTCAATGGCAAAAAATTAGTTAAGAAAATTTTACTTAATCCTTATTCAAGTTTATTTATAGATATTAGTGAAGATAGAAAGCTGTCAGAATTTTTTGGCAAAGAAATTGGCTGGTGTTTTGTTAATTGTAACTATTATATGTTAGACGCTTATTTTTTCTCTACAAATGGTGAACAAATTTCAGGCGATCACGCATTTTAAAATTGATTATCAAAAATTTTTTTAGGAGAATTGAGAATGAATTATAAAACTGAGCAGGAGAATTTTTGGGCTGGTGAATTTGGAACTAAATATATTAGTAGAAATTATTCTGAAAAGTTGATTTATTCTAAAGTTGCTATGTGGACTAAAATGTTAAAGGCTACTAATAACATAAAATCTGCTACAGAATTAGGGTGTAATATAGGATTGAACCTACTAGCCTTAAATAGATTAAATCCTAACATAGTATTAAGTGGATATGAAATTAATGAAACTGCAGCAAAACAAGCTTCTCAACTTAATATTGCTCAAATTCATCAAGGATCTATTTTGGAGCCAATTGATGTATCACCAGTTGACTTGATTTTCACTGTCGGGGTTCTTATTCATATAAACCCTGATTATCTCCCTAATGTTTATCAAAATCTTTTAAGTTGTACTGTAAGGTATGTTTTATTAGCAGAATATTATAATCCAGTCCCTACAATAGTGAATTATAGGGGACATAAAAAAAAATTATTTAAACGTGATTTTGCTGGAGAATTAATTGACAATTATGGATTAAAATTAATTGATTATGGCTTTGTATATAAAAAAGATAATTGGGCTCCACAAGATGATATTACTTGGTTTTTACT
Organism: uncultured SAR116 cluster alpha proteobacterium; assembly: GCA_902533695.1. Taxonomy (GTDB): domain Bacteria; phylum Pseudomonadota; class Alphaproteobacteria; order Puniceispirillales; family Marisalimonadaceae; genus AG-426-I14. The sequence goes on along the minus strand of CACAMV010000013.1, from coordinate 16,996 downwards.
TGAGAAGTAGTGTTAGATTTAAATAAATTGATTAATTTTTAACACTTGTAAATCAAATATAAAGAGATGTTTTTAAAGATTAAAAATCAAAAATTTTACTTTCTATTTAGATTGATTTTGAATCAATTAACAAATTTTAAAATTTCGATAAAAAAGCTATGATTTATATAAGATTGGTTACAGTTGAAGATAGTAAAGCAATATTTGAATGGAGAAATGACCCTCAAACTCGCAAGATGTCTAAGAATTCAAGGTATATTCAATGGAATGAACACGAAAGATGGTTAAAGTTAAGTTTACAAAATAGCAAAAAACGCTTTTTGATGTGTTTAGATGAATTTAATTCTAAAATTGGGGTTACAAGATTTGACATTAAGAAAACTTTTGTCGAAGTCTCAATTAATATTTCTCCCCAAAAGCGCGGCAAGGGTTATTCAAAACATTGTCTAAAAAAATCGATAAAATTTTTTCAAAACATCTATCCCAAACAAAAATTATTTAAAGCTGAAATAAAGGATATAAACATGTTAAGTCAAAAATCATTTGAGGGAGTTGGTTTTGAGTTTGATTTTAAAATTGGAAATGTCAGCTATTATTCAATGAAAACATGACTTTGGAAGAATATTTTTTAAGATGAAAGTAATTTAAAAAAACTAATGATCAAATCGAATTAATTGTTAAACGACTTTAATCAATTTTCCTCCAGTACAAGGTTTTGAAACACCAGTTGTTGATGGAAATGTTATTGGTTTTTTATAAAAGCATCTGGCTGCAATAAAAGCTATTAACTCTGACTCAATAAAATCAGTATTAAAATCATAATTACTCAATTCAATTATTTCAGATTCTGAAAACCTTTTTAAAACTTTCATCATATGATTATTTTTAACTCCCCCCCCAGAAATTATAATATTCTTGGGTTTTTTTGGTAGATATTTAAAACTAGAAATTATGGAAAAGACGGTGAAATAAACTAAAGTACATAAAGCATTACTTTCATTTAAATTGTAAATAATATTATGAAAATATTTTTCAAAATACTGTCTATCTAATGATTTTGGTGGTTTAATAAAAAAATATTCATCATTTAATAGTATCTGTAAGGCTTCCCAGTCAGGTTTTCCCTTGGAAGATCTGTTTCCTTCAAAATCTAATTCCAAGTCAAATTTATCTCTTACATAACTATCGAGCATACAATTACCAGGCCCTGTGTCAAATCCCATTAAATGTATACCATCCCAATATGAAATATTTGCTATACCACCAATATTTATTAAACAGGTTGGCAAATCAGATCTTAACTCTTCTATTATCTGCTTATGATAAATAGGCGCAATAGGAGCCCCTTGACCATCATTATCAATATCATTTTTCCGAAAATCAAAAATTACATTTTTTTTAATGATTTTTGATAAAAGTTTTCCATCACCTAGTTGAATGGTAATTTTTTTTTGAGGATCATGAAAAATTGTTTGTCCATGGAAACCAATTAAATCAACATTATCATCTAAATTAAAATGTTTGATTGCTTCAATATGCTCAAAAGTAATTAAGTCATTTAATCTTTTTAATAATCTTGGTTTATATACAATTTTATTTTTTAAACTTAATGCAAAATGCAAAAAATCAATAGTTTCTCTGGAATATTTGTAGTAGAAATTTTTTTTGAAACGTATTACTTTTGTACCATCTGTTTTTATTAAACTTAAATCTATCCCATCCATACTTGTTCCTGACATCATGCCTATTACATTTAAAAACTTCTTTACCAAATTTGTTCTTCCCTATTTTGATTTTTTAAATATATTTATTTCATGACAAAATCTTTGCCTAAAACTGAACAAATATATCCTTACCATACTACAATAGATATGATGACTACAAGCGAAGCATTTGATTTAATGTTGGAAGATCAAAGTACAGTTATAAATGTTTTAAAAAGCATAAAAACAAGCATAGTTGACGTTATAGATATCATTTATAAACATATAAAAAAACATGAAGATTCACGACTTATTTATTGTGGTGCAGGGTCATCTGGTAGAATAGCGGTTCAAGATGGAGCAGAACTGAATCCAACTTTCGGATGGGATGATAATAAATTTGATTTTTTGATTGCGGGGGGCGAAAAAGCCCTGTCAAAATCGATTGAAAATGCTGAGGATAATAAGCTTGATGCAATTCGAATGTTTAAAAAAATGAAGATTTCAAAAAAGGATGTAGTAATTTGTTTAGCTGCAAGTGGTAACACAATTTTTACAAATGAAATTGTCAAATTATCTAAACGAAAAGGTGCTTTTACATTGGCAATAAGCAATAATCCAGATGGGATAATTTTGTCGAATTGTACAATGCATTTAATTTTAGATACCAAAGAAGAAGTAGTTGCCGGATCAACTAGATTAAAAGCTGGTACTGCTCAAAAAATTTGTTTAAACATAATTTCTACATTGTTGATGACTAAATTTGGAAAAGTAAAAGATGGTATGATGATAGAAATGATAGCACGCAATAAAAAATTGTTAAAAAGAAAAAAAATAATTAGCAGTATAATTAATAGTAAGATTATTTGAGTATTGAGCTTAAATATTATGACTGGACATTTTTTAAAACACAATATCATGAACAAGCTAATTTTGGCTGACAAATTTGTACGTTTTAAAATAATTAATTTTTATTATTAATATTTTATGCTTAAGCATTGGTAAATAAAAAAATTAGGTTTTTGTAATGAAAAAAAATAGAACAATTTTAATAACGGGTTCAGCGGGTTTTATTGGTTTTCACATGACAAGATATTTGATGGCAAAAAACTGGAAAGTTCTTGGCATTGATGGAATCACAAAAAACTATGATGTAAATCTTAAACAAGCTAGACATGCATTATTGTCTAAAAACAAATTATTTACTAAATATGAATTTCTTTTGGAAAATAAAGAAAAATTATTAAATATTTGTCTAAAATTTAAACCAGAGATTATTATACATTTAGCAGCGCAGGCTGGGGTGAGATATTCTATTGAGAATCCTGAAATCTACTTAAGATCAAATGTTAATGTTACTTTTAACATTTTAGAATTAGCAAAAAAAATTAAGGTTAAACACCTACTGTTCGCATCTACTTCTTCAGTATATGGGTACAATCAAAAATTACCTTTTGTAGAGAATTCAAATTGTAATAGACCACTTTCTTTTTATGCTTCAACAAAGATCGCAAGCGAGTCAATGTCTCATGCATATTCTTATTCTTACGGGATACCCATTAGTGTTTTTAGATTTTTTACTGTTTATGGCCCCTGGGGACGCCCTGACATGGCTTTGCACAGATTCACTGAGTCCATTTTGAATGATAAAATGATAAATGTTTATAATCATGGTAAAATGAAAAGAGATTTTACTTATATTGATGATCTTGTAAAAGGTGCATATTTTTTGATTGATACAATACCCAAAAAGCCCTCTCAAAAAAGAAAAACATTTAACAATGATAGTTTATCAGAAGTTGCACCTTGGCGAGTTGTTAATATTGGTAATGCGGAGTCAATTAAACTCTTAGATTTTGTAACTGAGATAGAAAACGCATTAGGGAAAAAAGCAAAAAAAAATTTTGTTAAGATGCAAATTGGAGATGTCTCTGAGACTTGGTCAAATATAGAATTATTAGAAAGCTTAACGGGGTTTACCCCAAAAACAAAATTATCTGATGGGATAAAAACATTTGTAAATTGGTACAAAAATTATTATCAATAGAAATTTTAATTGACAAAAAAATTGTAATCAGAAAAGGTCAATTTATTTGGAATACTAATTAAGTAAAATCTTTAACAATTTTTAAATAATTAAAACTATGACTCATAATAAAGAAAAATTTCTAAAATATTTTAAAAAGAACATGTTAGAAAATAAGACTATTTTGATCACAGGGGGGACTGGATCTTTTGGTAATGCCTTTGTACAAAATATTTTAGAAAATTATAATCCAAAAAAGCTAATCATTTTATCTAGAGATGAAAATAAACAATATTTAATGCAACAAAAATTCCAAGACCATATAAATTACAGAGTTTTACGTTTTTTTATTGGTGATGTTAGAGATAAAAATCGTCTTGAAATGGCTATGAGAGATGTTGATTATGTAGTACATGCAGCCGCTTTAAAACACGTGCCTTTTGCAGAGTATAATCCTTTTGAATGTATAAGAACAAACGTACACGGTGCAGAAAATATTGTAACAGCCGCAATTAACTCAGGAGTTAGAAAGGTAGTTGCATTGTCAACTGACAAAGCAGCAAATCCCATAAATTTATATGGCGCAAGTAAACTGGCATCAGACAAAATTTTTGTTGCAGCTAATAATTTGTCTGGTGGGAAGACGTCATTTTCTGTAGTGAGATACGGAAATGTTATTGGATCTAGAGGTAGCGTGATTCCACTTTTTAAAGAACTTGTCAAAAAGAATATGAAATCACTACCCATAACCGATGTCAGAATGACAAGATTTTGGATTTCTATTTATGAGGGTGTTAATTTTGTACTCTCATCAATGTCTATTATGAATGGTGGAGAAATATTCATACCTAAGATACCAAGTGCAAAAATTGTAGACATTGCAAAAGCAATGGCACCTGCTTTAGCACATGATATAATCGGGATAAGAACGGGTGAAAAATTACATGAAATAATGATTACTCAAGATGATGCTAGGAATACTTTGTCATTAAAAGATAGATTTATAATAAAACCATGGATTGAAAATTGGGATGCTTCTTCTTTTATAGAATTGGGTGCAAAAAATGTTCATGATGACTTTTTTTATGAAAGTGAAACTAATGATATGTGGCTTAGTATAAGTGATATTAAAAAAATTATTTATAACTATTATGAAATAAATATTAATGATTCCATACTCTAAACAGGATATTAATAATGAAGATATTAAAGCTGTGATTAATATTTTACAGTCTGAATTAATTACTCAGGGACAAACTGTACCTAAATTTGAAAAAAGAGTATCTTCATATGTTTCTGCAAAATATGCAATTGCACTGAACTCAGCCACTTCAGCTTTACACGTAGCTTGCATGGCTCTTGGATTGGTTGAAAAAGATTGTTTGTGGACGGTGGCAAATACATTTGTAGCATCTGCTAATTGCGCTTTATATTGTGGTGCGAGAATAGATTTTGTAGATATAGATCCAGAAACCTACAACATAAGTGCAGAATCTCTTGAGGAAAAACTTTTAGTTGCAAAGAAAAAAAGTGAATTACCTAAAATTGTTGTATGTGTGCATTTTGCAGGACAAAGTCCTGAAATGAAGAAAATTTATAAATTATCAAAGAAATATGGATTTAAAATAATTGAAGATGCATCTCATTCTATAGGGGCGAGTTATTTAGACAACAATGTAGGATCATGCCAGTATAGCGATGTAACTGTTTTTAGTTTTCATCCAGTTAAAATTATCACCAGTGGTGAAGGAGGTATGGCACTTACAAATAATAGAAACTTAGCTAATCAAATGATAAATTTTAGAACACATGGAATTACAAATAATAAAAAAAAAATGTTTCCTCGACCTAAAACCGAAATATGGAATTATCAACAAATCTCATTAGGTTATAATTACAGAATGACTGATATTCATGCTGCTCTTGGTTTAAGTCAAATGAATAGACTAAAAAAATTTATAAAAAAAAGAAAAATTATTGCTAGTTTATATGACAAAAATTTGCAAAAAACAAATATAAAAATTCCTTGGCAGCATCCAGATACATCTTCGAGTTATCATCTTTATCCAATAAGAGTCAAAAGTAAAAATAAAAATCAAAAATATGTTTATAAAAAATTAAGAAAATTAGGTATTGGTGTAAATATTCATTACATACCGATTTATCTTCAACCTTACTACAATCAACTTGGTTTCAAAAGAGGTTATTGTGTGGAAACCGAAAAATTTTTTTCAGAAGCTATCAGCCTTCCAATATTTCCTAATTTAACAGAAGGGCAACAAAAATACGTTATAAATAGTTTAATAGATGTTTTATCGTAGAGATTAAGGTAATTATACAAAAAAATTTACTTGTATTATTTTTTTTAAAATAGTTAATTATGAAAATGGTAAAAAAAATATTCGTAACAGGTGGTGCAGGATTTCTAGGTAGTCAAGTTGTAAAAAAGTTGATTAGTCAAGGTCATCAAGTAACAGTTTACGACTCCTTTGTTATTTATTCCAAACCTAACCCAGATCTAAAATTACTTGATTTTAATTTGAGGTTAAAAAATGTTTATAAAAAAATTGATTTGATTAGGGGTGATACATTAAACAAAGATTATCTTAGAAGATGTCTTAACAAAATTAAGCCTGAAATAATTATTCACATGGCTGCTATGCCTTTGGCAGCATTAGCATTAGAACATACTGAAGAAGCATATAACTCAATTTTAACAAGTACTCAAAATATTTTAGAGATAATGAGAGATTTTAATCATACTTGCCGACTATTATTTATATCTTCAAGCATGGTTTACGGTGATTTTTTAACTGATCCTGTGAATGAAAACCATATTAAAAACCCTAAGGATATTTATGGTGCTTTCAAATTAGCTGGTGAATATATAGTCAAAGGTTATGCAAAAAATTATTCATTAGATGCTGTAATCATAAGACCTTCAGCAGTATATGGTCCTCTAGATTCTAATAATAGGGTGATAAGAAAATTTATTTTAAGCGCTTTAGATAACAAACCAATAACTATTGATGGAGATGGAAGCCTAAAAATGGATTTTACATTTGTTGAAGATACAGCAGATGGCATTGTTTCTTCTATCTTTACAAAAGGAGCAAAAGGCAAATGTTATAATATAACAAGGGGACGATCTAGATCTTTAAAAGAATTAGCAGAGATATTGAAACACAATTTTCCCAATTTAAAAATTTCATATAAACCTTTGCCTTCCTACATTCCTAGCAGAGGGACTTTAGATATAAGCAGTGCAAATCAAGACTTAGGTTTTTCTCCTAAGATTGATTTGGAAGAGGGTATTGAAAAATATATTTTTCATTTAAAAAGAAATGACTTTTAAAACAAATAAATCAAAAATCATAGTTTTTGGCTGCGGTTCTCAAGCTAAATATGTTATAGATAATTTATCTACAAATAAATCTATATCAATTAATGATTTTATAATTGTTGATTTAGAAATAAACAAAAAAAGTAATAAATATCAAACTAGGATAGATAAATTTTTCAATTTAGATGATGCACTAGATCTTGCCAAAGATAATAGAAATAGCTCAATCATCGCTCATGGCAATAATAATCTTAAAGAAGAAATAGCCAAAAAACTAAATGGAGTTAATTTTGTAAATGCATTTCATCCCAATGTAAGTATGTCATCATCAGTATCAATTAATTCTGGGAATATCATTAACTCTGGAGCTATTATATTACCCAATGCAAAAATTGGTTCTCATTGTATCATTCATTCCGGATGTGTAATTGAACATGATTGTATAATAAGAGATTTCTCAAATATTGCACCTGGGGTTGTGATGGCAGGTGGAGTTGAGGTTGGAGAAAAAACATATTTATATACTGGTGTTAAAGTAGGTCCTGGTGTAAAGATTGGAAATAATTGTGTAATTGGTGCTGGATCTGTTGTTCTTAAAAATTTACCTTCCGGAGTAAGGGCTTATGGAGTGCCAGCAAAAGTTATAGAGAATTAAAAATGTCGCAAATACCCTTTTTAAGATTAGATCGTCAATTTGAAAATATAAGGCATCAGATAATGCCGGCGATTGAGAATGTCTTGAAGTCTGGTAGGGTGCTTCAGGGGGTTCAGACAAAACAAGTTGAAGAAAAAATTGCGAAGGTTTTTGATCTCAAGCATTGTGTGGCACTTAATAGTGGCACAGATGCATTGAGCTTTTCTATAGCTGCTTTGGGTTTAAAACCAAAAAGTAGAATTGCTGTTCCATCTATGACATTTATTGCTTCTGCTTCAGCTATTGTTCAGAACAATTGTATTCCAGTTTTTGTTGATGTTAATCCAACCACCATGTTGATGGACCAAAGCAAATTAATTAATTTGATTAACTCTAACAAGGTTGACGCTGTTATTGCGGTTCATCTTTATGGTCAAATGCAACCTTTAAGACAAATTGTTAATATTACAAAAAAAAAAAAAATTCCAGTAATTGAAGATGCAGCCCAAGCCTTAGGGTCAAAAAGAAATGGCAATCCCCCTGGTCAATTAAGTGATATAACTTGTCTAAGTTTTGACCCAACTAAAGTAATTGGAGCATATGGCTCTGGGGGGGCAGTAATGACTAATTCATTGAAGTTTGCTGAAAAAGTAAAATTATTAAGATATCACGGTAACAAAGGAGCAGAATCTATTTTAACCGGTTACAATAGTCAAATTGCAGAGTTACAAGCAGCTATTATAAATATTAAATTGAAATTTTTAAAATCATGGCAAGAAAGAAGAAATAGAATTGCTGAAATTTATTTAAATGAACTAAATTCACAAAATAATTTAAGTTTTTTTAAAATTCTAGAAGGGAATATCCACAACAATCATAAATTTGTTATTTTATGTGATGAAAGAAACAAATTGTTAAGTTTTTTAGATAAACAAGGAATTGGTACAAAGATACATTATGCTATTCCTTTACATAATCACAAACAATTTAGAAATTATAGTCAAAAAAATGATTTTGAAAAAGTAGAACATTTATCGAAACACATTATTTCACTTCCCATTTATCCTGAATTAAAAGAAATAGAAATTAAGAAAGTAATTAATTCCATAAAAATTTTTTATAAATAGAATTGGAAAATGAGAAAAAAAATTATTTTTGTTTGTCCTTATTATCCTCCTTTTGGAGCAGGAGGTGCAGAAAGGACTAGTCACTTACACGCCATGGCCCTTAATGAAATGGGTTTTGATGTGTCAGTTATTACACCAAATTTTGGTTCACGAAAATATGAAAAAATAAATGATATTGAAATTTATAGATTTAAAGTTAACAAAAGACTTCAAATTGGTGAACAGGTAAATGCAAGATTTTTTTATAACCCTTTAATACAAAGGAAAGTACTGAAAACAATAAAATTTAATTTTGACAAGGATAAAATTTTGTGTATTCATTCGCAACACCAATTTCTTCTTGGTGGATCTGCAAAAGCATCAAAAAAATTAAACTTACCGTTAATAGTGCATATACGTGATACTGGTTTATTATGTGCTTTTGGAGGATCCTGTTTGATAGAAAAAAAATTATATATGCCCAATTTTGAATCAAACATAAAACACCACATTTGGTGTTATTTTAATAATTGGTCAAAAACTTATTTAGATCGATCATCATATAAAAACGTAGTAGGTTTTTTTAGGTCTTTGATCCCTTTATTAATACTTTATAAAAATAAGTATCACTTAAAAAGGTCAGATAAAATTGTATTTGCATCAGAAAATCTTAGAGAATTATACTTGAATTCAAATAAGTATTGTAAAAAAGAAAATTGTAAAGTGGTTTATGCAATTGCTGAAAAAATTCCAAAAGAGACTTCTGATCAAAATAAAATTGAAATTGAACAACTTATTAAAAATAATGTTCCCATTATTCTTTATGTTGGGAAACTATCAAAAGGAAAAGGGTCTGATACATTGTTTAGTTCTCACAAAATAGTGTTAAAAGAAATTCCAAATGCAAAATTGGTTATTTGCGGGAACATTAATAAAGATTGGAAATATGAAGAACAACATACAATTTTTCTTGGTTTTTTAAACCAAAATCAAATTAATTACATTTATTCAAAATGTAATGTTGTAGTAGTGCCATCTAGTTGGCCAGAGCCTCTTGGATGGGGCACAATAGATGCTGGAAGACATAAAAAACCTATTGTAGCAACAAAAGTTGGAGGAATTCCAGAGGCTGTGATAAATAACAAAACCGGATTTTTGGTTGAAAAAAAGGATTCTATAAAAATGGGAAATGCAATTATTAAATTATTAAAAAATTATAAATTGTCAAATCAACTAGGTTTAGCTGCATACCAACATGTTTTTAAAAAATTTGGTAAAGATAATGTAAAAAAGCAATTATATGACTTGTACAAAGAATTTAAGGTTTGATTAATTAGAAAATTTTTATTAAAAATGGCAATCAAAATATAATATCTTTATGAAACGCATAATTGTTAATAATCACATTCAATTTTTTGTAAAAATAAAAATTTACTATTTCGATTATTTTTTTAAAAATATTTTTAAATTTTTGAAGTCAACGTCTAATTGTTTTAAGATTTCAAATTTCACAATCTCTAATTTAAGAAAAGACTTTAATATTTTTTTAAATGAGTTTGGTTCACCTAATGAAAAAACAGAGGTTTGTAATAAAGAAATAGTTTTAATCGATGGCATGTGGGATAATGCATGTCAATGGTTTAGGTATATACTTGTTAGAAAGGCGCTAAAACTTTATGAATTTCAAGAGATTGGGTTAATAGGTAAATGGAACAAAAAAAAAGTTATCTCAACATTTAAATCTATAAATATATCTAAATTTGATTATTTTAACCCAGAGAAAATTGATAAAAATATTTTTTACGAGGCTTACAAATTAGTCAAAACTTTTTATAAGCCCGAAGATATAATTTCGTATAAATGGCCTAACGAAGTGCCAGGTGCATTAATTTATGATCATCTTTTACTTATTCAAAGGAAGCCAGTTGTAGATTTACAAGATAAGAATTTTTGTTATCAAATAGCTTTTGTTTTGAATTCATTTAAACAATCCAAAGAACTTTTTAAAAGAAAAAATTTTAAAATTATTTTTTTAAGTCATATTTTCCCTGCACATTATTTGGCTCTTATTTCGACTGCGTTAATTTTTAAAACGAAAGTAATTGTCATATATAGTTCTTTTGGAACATTAAGATTGCTTAGGATGAAGACTATTGAAGATTATAAATTATATACACAACCTCCTGATCAAAAAGATTGGTTAAGGACTATAAATCCATCCAATAAAACTTTTTTTAACATTGGCAAAAAATATTTATCAAAAAGGATGAGAGGAGAAGCTTTAGATCTTGGTTCGCAATTAGCCTATACAAATGATATAGCTATTAAAAAGAGTTTTATAAAAAAAAAATATAAATGGAATGAAAATAAACCTATTATAGGTGTTTATTGCTCCCAATGGTTCGATACTCCGCATGCTTATGGAATGACAAATTTTAGAGACATTTATGATTGGCTTAAAATAACATTAAGTGAAATTAAGAAAAATAATTCTGCTTATTGGCTGATAAAGCCGCATCCAGTAGAAAACTGGTATGGTGGATTTAGGCTGGTAGAAAATTTCAAAAATCAAGAAAATTATAATGTTAAAATTTTTAGTGAAAAAATTAACAATCTAGATTTTATTAATTTGATTGATGCTGCCATTACATTACATGGAACAATTGGTTTGGAACTAACTACTTTAGGAAAGCCTGTGTTATGTTCAGATAAAAATTCATATTACAAGTTTAATTTCACTATTAATAGTAAAAGTAGAATAGACTATATTGATAAGTTAAAAACTGAATGGTGGTGTAACACAAATAATAAAGAAAATATATATAAATCTAATGTGTTTGCAGGATGGTGGTATGGGGTTCCATCTTGGCAAAAATCTTTACTTTTACCTGATGATGCAAATAAAGACGAAAATTGTAAAGAATTAAAATCAATTTATTTTGATAATCAAAATGCAGTTCAAAAAGAAATAAATTTAATTACAAAATGGTGCCAAAGTGGTGAAAAAAAATATCATACATTTAAATTAAAGAATTCTAAAACTTTAGTTGATTTAATAACTTCAAAAAATCTATAAAGTCATGAAATCTTTCAAAAATTTTAATCCATCTTTCCCGCTTTTTTCTGGATGAAATTGACACCCAATAATATTTCTTTTTTTAATTAAAGCACAAATTTTAATGTCTTCATAATCTGTATACGCTAAGATATCATTTTTTTCATTTGGGATTGCATAATATGAATGTACAAAATACATATATTTACAACCTACATTGAATACATGATTTACGCGTTTATTATAGAAAATTAAATTCCAATTTATGTGAGGAATTTTAATAATTTTATTGGAGTTATTTTTATTAGGCAACTTTATAACATTCCCTTTAACTATACCAAAACCAGGTGTTTTTTCTAATTCTTCACTATTATCTAATAAGACTTGCATACCAAGACATATGCCTAGGTATGGTTTATTAAGATAAAAATATTCTTGCATTTCTTTAAAAAAATTATTATTTTTTAAAAAATTAATGGCTTTTGGGAATGTGCCTACTCCAGGGAAAATAAGTCTGTTTGACTTCTTGATTTCTCTTGGATTGTCTATCAAGTTAATTTTGATTTTAAGATAGTCAAAAGCCCTAATTAAACTCAGAATATTACCATATGGATAATTAATAATAGAAACTTCTTTTATCATTTTCGTACACTGATATTCTTGCTTGATGCAAATTTCTTTATGTCTTGGATGTTAAGCCGATTAAAATGAATACAGTCTGATATTGCGACTGCATCTGCGTTTGATTTTTTTACTACATTTTCAAAGCAAGATAAACTATACATGCCACCACATGCTACAACTGGTATCTTTACTTTTTTACATACCAATTTAATTAGATCTAAATCAAATCCTTTTCTTGTCCCTTCTTTATCTACAGAAGTTAGCAAAACTTCTCCAGCTCCAAGCTTTTCTGCAGTTTTTGCCCAATCTAGAACATTTAGACCAGTTTTATCCCTTCCATTATTAATAAACGCTTCCCAAAAACCATTTTTATTTTTTTTTGCTTCTATAGATATTACTAATGATTGTGTTCCAACATTGTTAGCTAAATCTCTTATTAGATTAGGGTTTTGAATTGCTGCTGTATTAACAGCTATTTTGTCTGCTCCTGATCTAAGAATTCTTTGAGCATCATCAATATTTCTAATTCCTCCTCCAGCTGTAATGGGAACAAAAATATTTTTTGCAGCATTCTTCAAAATTGTATCTAAATTATTTCTTTGATATAGACTAGCAACAATATCAATGAAAATTATTTCATCAACGCCGTCATTAAAATATTTTAAAGCAAAATCATTAGGATTCCCAACTTTTCTTAAGCCTTCAAATCTTATTGTTTTAATTAAATTTGGACCTTTTACATCCAATCTACTGATTAATCTGATATTTTTCATTTATCTATTATTTTTATTATTAAGAAATTTCTATGATTAAATTATTAAGTTGTTCTGCATAACCTAATTTACTATTTAAAACAATATTTTGTGAATTTTTAATTATTTTTTTCTCCAAGTTTTTAGTATAAATTTTTTTATTAAAAGCTTTAATTTTTTCAGAGAAACTTGATATTTTAAAGCAAGTTATGACGTTTGGTAAATCACAAAATGCTTTGAAATGAATGTTTTCTTTACTCCAAGATAAATTATGATCTTCCTCAGGGAATATCACAAAAGGTCTTTTACCAAGAAGAGTACCCTCTAATAAAACTGTAGATCTAGGAGAAACCACTCCATCAACAAGGTTCAAAAGATCTCTAGTAATTGTATAATCTATCATGAAAAAAGTTCTAGAGGGTTTTTTAATTTCTTTTTTATAATACCGGATCATGTGCGGATCCATGGTAATATGTCTAAACTTTAAATGAAAAAAATTTTCTTCTTCTTCTTGTAATTTACCTCTCCACGGGTGAGGTCTATAAATTATATGACAATTTTCTAAAATTTTTGAGTTTATAGCTTCTTCAAGTAACTTTAAATATTTAGTTTCTCTATAACTTTCCCCAACTCCGGCATATAAAATATATTTTTTTGAATAAGGAACTTGAAATTTATTTTTTAACTCTGTTCTTGTAAGCAATGATTTTTGTTTATATATCTCAAATTGAGCTGCACCAAAACATTTTATTCTTTCTTCAGGTACTTTCAATAGATCTACGGATTGTTGCTTACTATCATTTCCCCATACTATCAAGTAATCTGGAAAAAAATTTGGAATAGCTTTTGACATTGGGTTATCCCAGGAATTCATACAAAAAATAGATTTAATATTTAATTTTTTTGCTTCTCTGGGTAATTCACAAACAAAGGGACCTGATAAAACTGTAGGATAAATTATTATGCTGGGTTTATGTTTTTTTAATATTTTCTGAATCTCTTTATTTTGCCCCAATACTCTTAATAAAATAAAATTATATATTTTTATAAATAGTGGATATGATATAATTCTAAGAAAATAGTATAATTTTTTTGAAACTTCTTTTTTAATTTTTCCATCAATTATAGAACGAAATGTACTCTTCCCTCTGTGATTATTTATAAGATTTGCTAAGAACAAATTATACCAAACTCCCATTCTATATCGTGAAATTGACACGTTTTCAAATTTTTTAAAGCCAATTTTTTCTGGAGATACATTTAAGTATTTTTTTGAGACAGTTGTATCAACTGGAAAAATGTATGTAATATCATAAAATTTTTCTAATTTTTTAATGGTTCCAGATTGATAAAATGCTCTAATAACAATATCTTGATCAAAAAAAACTAAGATTTTTTTTTTCATTTATTTTTCATTTCTTCAATTTCTTGGATTGGTATCCACAAACCATCTTTATTTTTTTCCCATAGATGGGGTGACCTTGCTTGATCAGTTCTTGAGATAAACTCTGAATCAGTTATATCTAAATACTCTAAACAATCTTTTAAATACCTAATTGGTAATTCTCCTTCGTATCTTTTTAATAAACTAATACCTTCTTCTCTTTCAATATGATGATTTCTAATTTCTTGACTAGCATCAAATCTACATCTACCAATCATAAATTTTATATAATGTGTATAATAATGAAGAGATTCCATTTTATCATCAATTCCTGAATATTTACCATATGTTCCATCAGTTCTTTGATCATCTGCTTCAAAATCAGAATTCTCAGCAGCATAATAATAAGCACTTTGAGGATCCCATTTTAAATACCAACCTAGATGTTCAACTGTTAGCTCATGGTTTTTGAGTTCGTCTGAAGTAATAGGTAAAAAACATGAAAGGTCATTCAATGAAAAATTATATCTTTCTATTAGATCATCTATACTTCGTCCACCTAAATAAATATCGGGATTATCATTAATATAAAATTCCTTATTATAACTTGGAGCGTCACCATTATCTTTTTTATCACTCCCATACTCTACATAAGACTCTCCGTACATTACTAAATTAATTTTGAATTTTTTAGCCATTTTTGCTGCAAATGATTTAATACCAAATTTGAATGGTTGCATAGGATGGTAAAGATTGAAAAATGCTTCTCTTGCCAATATTCTTGAAACTTTACCATTTGGAGAAAACAAGTAATTATCAAAACCGCCTTTTGAAATCCAACTTTGTATATTTCTCCAACCTACATCTGTATACATTAATGGAGAAAAAGTAACTGTTAGAGGATGCATATTATATTTATATTTTAATAAATGAGAAACTTTGACACTATCTTTTCCACCACTTCCTGAAACAATGCAATCATAATTACCATCTTTTCTTCTGAACTTATCACATATTTCCATAAGTTTTTTTTCTCTTGAATCCCAATCTACAGACATATCTTTTGACATTGAGTAATCGCATGCAGCACATAACCCGTTATGATTAATTTTCATTCCTTTCTTATCTGTCCCTGTTTTATTCTTAACTTCATTTACTGAAAAAGGTTTTTGGTTATGCATTAAACATTTTTTACAATGAACAACTGTTTCTGGAAGGCCGTAAAGTGAAAAATTCATTATTTTCCTAATCTTAATTTTATGGAATGATTTAACCTTGAACTAAATTCCATTTTATTGGTATACCATATTTTATATTTTTTTTTGCTTTTTTACCGATCACATTTTTTATTTCTTTGGGTTCCAAACCTTTGCTAGGTCTTACTATTTTTATATTTTTGTGAGAAAAAACTTCCCCTTTTTTAATATTAGTACAAGCATATATTGATCTTCTATAATTTTTGGATAAAGCTTCATTATTATTTGCAGGACCAAATTTAACGTTACCTAAAGAATTAAATATAATTTTTGATTTTTGTGATAGCAAATTAAATTCATGAGGTTCTAATGAAAACTTAGAATCAATTGCCCCATCATCCCTATTAATTGTAAAATGTTTTTCTATCATACAAGCGCCTAATGCAACAGCACATAAAGAGACGTCGACCCCTAAAGTGTGATCAGATAATCCAACCAAACAATTAAATTCTTGTTTCATTTCTATCATTGTTTTCAAGTTAGCGTTTTTAGCATCTGCTGGATAAGTGCTTGTGCATTTTAACAAAATCAAGTTTTTATTACCTTCTGATTTTGCTGTTTCTACAGCCTCAGAAATTTCTTCTCTAGAAGCCATTCCAGTTGACATAATGATAGGTTTTCCTGTTGATGCAACATATTTGATTAATGGTAAATCGGTTATTTCAAAAGATGCTATTTTGTAAGCACAACAATTTAAATTTTCAAGAAGGTCAACAGCATTTTTATCAAATGGAGTTGAAAATGGCACCAATTTTAATTTTCTAGAATATTTAAATAATTGATCATGCCAATCATATGGTGTAGAAGCTTTTTCATATAAATCATATAAATATTCACCATTCCAAATATTTTTTTTCTCTGTGATTTTAAACTCTTTTTCTTTTGATTTAAGTGTCATTGAATTAGCAGTATAAGTTTGAAACTTTACGGCATGAGCGCCGGATTGCTTTGCAAGAGTAATTAATTCTAATGCTCTTTTTAGATTTTGATCATGGTTGCCAGAAATCTCAGCAACTATTATAGGAGGAAGATCATTCCCAACATTTAAATTTTCTAATTTGAATGTCATTTTATTATTTTGCAAAAATTATTAATCACACTTTTAGTTAGAAC
>CACAMV010000012.1 GCA_902533695.1 uncultured SAR116 cluster alpha proteobacterium | reverse complement strand
AAGTTTTAACTAGGCTTGTTTCAAATTATGATTCTACAAATACTAGTTTTCTTTATACTGGATTTGCAGGTGCTTTTATACTTACTTTTATTGGTCCTTTTTTCTCAGTAGATGTTAAATTTTACGACTGGTTTTGGATTTTTACTATTTGTTTTTTAGGAACAACTGCTCATTATTTCGTGATTAAGGCCTATCAAGCCTCACAAGCTTCTATTCTTCAACCATTTAATTATCTACAACTAGTTTTTGTCTCTTTCATTGGCATTTTTATATTTAATGAAGTATTAGAAATTCCAATTTTAATAGGCTCTGCAATAATTGTGATAGCAGGATTATATTCATTTTGGCGTGACAAAGAGGAAAAAATTGATCATTTTTAATTATGATTTAATAATGCATACTTTATTATTGGTAATTAAATGAATAGAAACAAAGCAATAAATTTAGTAGAAAGATATCTAGACGATGGAAGTTTTTTAAAAGATCTAACAAGAAGAGTTGCTATTCAAACTGAAAGTCAAGATCCAAGCAAAATTTCAAAATTATATGAATATGTTACTGAAGAAATGAAACCTTATTTCACCAAGATGGGTTTTAAATGTCAAATTTTTGAAAACCCTGACAAAAATTTTAAAGGGCCTTTTTTATTTGGTAACAGATATGAAGGATCTGATTTGCCAACAGTATTTATTTATGGACACGGGGATGTTGTAAGAGGTGAAAAAAAAGATTGGAGAATTGGACTTAATCCATGGAAAGTGGTTAAGGAGGGAGAACGTTTATACGGAAGAGGAACTGCAGATAATAAAGGTCAACATACCATTAATTTTGCTGCAATAAAATATATTTTAAAAGCAAGAGAAAATAAATTAGGTTTTAATGTAAAAATATTGATTGAAACTGGAGAAGAAAAAGGTTCTCCGGGATTAAGAGAATTTTGCAAACAAAATAAAAACCTTTTGAAAGCTAATGTTTTAATTTCATCCGATGGCCCAAGACTCGTAAAGGAAAGACCAACCATTTTTATGGGATCAAGAGGTGTTTTCAATTTTACTATGAAAGTAGAATTACGAAAAGGAGGCTTTCATTCTGGTAATTGGGGTGGGTTACTATCTAATCCAGGTATTATTCTAGCTCATGCAATTTCATCCTTAATTTCTTCATCAGGAGAAATAAAAGTAGATAATTTAAAACCAGAAAAAATTCCTAAATCAATTAAAAGTATAATGAGTAAAATTAATATCTCTCAAAGTAAAGATGATCCGGTTATAGACCCTAACTGGGGAGAGAAGGGATTAAGTCTAGAAGAAAAGGTTTTTGCATGGAATACTCTTGAAGTTTTATCTTTTAAAATGGGTAATCCAGAAAACCCTGTGCATGCGATACCTCCTAAGGCTATAGCTCACTGTCATATGAGATATGTTGTTCCGTCTGATCCTAAAACATTCTTGAAAGCAATTAGAAATCATCTTGATAATAAAGGATTTGGAATAGTAAAAATTGAAGCAACAAGAGGCTTCATGTCTGCAACCAGACTTGATCCAGACCATCCTTGGGCTAAATGGACTATAAATTCATTAAAAAAAACATCTAATGTGGGAATAGATGTTCTACCAAACCTAGGGGGAACACTACCAAACGACGCATTTTCAGATATTCTTAATTTGCCTACTATTTGGATACCACACTCTTACCCATCATGTTCCCAACATGCATCAAATGAACATATTCTAGAAAGTATTACAAAATGCGCTCTAAAGATAATGGCTGGAATATTTTGGGATTTAGGAGAACCTGGAACCCCTAGATAATACCTTCATTAATTTCTTTCCATGTTTTTCTCATCCATTTTGTACATTCTATTGCTTGTTCAAAAAGAGAATATTTGCAACCTTCACCATAATCAGTATTAGGTATAAATTCAGTTGATATCTGTTCTAATTTTGAATATTTATTTTTAAGTTGGTATCTCATTAGGATTCTAATGCACTCCTTCCAAGGTTCTAAAAGTTTTTCATTCCACTGCTCATGGTATTCATCTTTTTTTGGTTTTTTAAAAGGATATTGAATTCCTCTTCCAACTGATCCATCAGAATGTTTTCCAAAAATATTAATTGGATTATTGGGAACAGAAGATCTTGCATGACAATGTCTAACCCATCCATTATTTATCCACTCTTCTACTACATTTCCATTTGTAAAAGGATCAAGAATTAGTTCCCCTGACAAAATTTGTTTATCAATATTAAATATTTTTTGTTCTTTTGGATTATTTATTTTAAAAATGACATGACTATGATCAAGAGTAATATTAAATTCCGCACCATAGTCTTCCACCATATTTCCGACACGTGAAACTCTTAAGAAATCTTCACTCCACATATTTACATGTATTTCAAAACACGGGACAACCTGATATTTCAGACCTAGTTCGTAAGCCTCTAAATAAGTATCCCTTATATCATCATCTGTCGCTAGTTCACCATTACTTTTTATTGCTTGTATTTGGGTATTATGTACTGATGAACCAAGTGTCATAGCTGTTTTTAAATTTTGTTCTAATAACTCTTTGTGGTTTCCTATTTGATAAAACCATCCACCTGCTCTTACAGGAAGATTATATTTTTCACTACATTCTTTAAATGTTTCAATCTCATAAGTTTCAGGTGTTTTATCTACATAATCAAAAACACCTGCTTCTTTAACCATTTCAAATCTTTTAATAATATCAGGCATAGGATCTTTATGAGTGTGTTTTATTCCATTAGTTTGAATACCAAATTTTATATCCAACATTTAATTCCCTCCTCAAATTATAATTTACTTTTACATTTTAGCATTTATCTTTGATTAACAAACAATTGAAACACTCCTTGTGTAAAAATTTTTTTAATTAAAAAAATAACTAATTTGAAAAACAATTTCTAGTGTGAATTTTTTTAATATTAATCAGTTTTTTTACTATTGTTTCTTTATTGGCAAAAAAAATAAAATATTACTAATCCAATTATAATTCCCTCTAGAAAACTCAACCAAAGAATTTGATAATTTGAGAACCCAGAAAGTTTTTGAAATCTTTCAATCAAATTAATATGCCATTTTATAAATTTTTTAATCATGATCTTCATTTTTTAATTAAATTTGAAATTGAAACTAAAATATAATTTATTTTAACAAGTTAATTAAATTTAATAAATGAATTTCAATGTTAAGAATTATCCATATTTGAAAAAATTGCAGTTAACTTTTATAAATTAATAAGTTTTATTTATGATTAATCTAATAATTACAGTCCCAAACCACCTTTTTAATTCCATTCTTACTGGTAAAAAAAGAACTTCACTGAGATTTCCAAAAAAAACTTTTATATCTCCATATTTGTCTTGGTCTGGTTTCCATTTTGAATTTATGTAATGTCCTCCAATAGGAATAAACTTTAATCCACAAATCATTACATCTCCATTAAAAGAATTTGGTCTATCATTATTTATAAATGATTTTTCTAATTTTTTACTTAATAAATCATATCGTCTTCTACCATCATAAATTCTAAATTGTTTTTCACATGAGTTTTTATGTTTTATATGATCAATCATTTTTAAAATAGAACTTACTGGATCAATAACGTTTTTTAGAGAAGACTTGGAAATATCATGAACTTTCTTTAAATTTAAAGGAGGGTCAATTTTTACTTCCAAATTTTCTTCTTTCCAAACAAGCTTGGCATTACGTTTTTCTTTATTCAAAGTAGAGATAACTGAAAATGATTTACTTGATTTCATTTCGTCTAATTTTGTAATATTTAAAATTATATCACTTTTAAATTTATAAATGTAATTTGTAGCACCTTCAGTCTTAATTGAAGTTTTAACAATAGTTTTCTCATTATCTTTTTCAATATTAACTAAAACTTTTCCTACAATTACATTTCCAAATTGTATATCATACAAAAATGAGTCTTTCAAATTACTAGAGAAAACTTGAAAAGAAATTATATAAAATATTAAAAAAAAAATGATTTGCATTGTGAACAGATGTTTTAAATTACTAAATTTTATTACCCAATTGACAAACTATCGAATATGCCATTCATCTGTCATTGGTTTTGCACCATTAAGTTCTCCATAACCTAATCCAGTAGTTCCTGAAGGATTTATTCCAAAATATCTTACATCCTTTGGCTCATCTTCAGGTTGATAACGCACATCACAAGTAAGACGGATTTTCTTATCTTCAGAATGATTTTCAAAAGATCCATGTACGGTTAACATGCCAAAAATAAGAACATCACCAGGAGTAAAATTGGTTGTTAAAAGTTTTACATTCCTTTTCTTAGCAAAATCAATGGGGTTTTCACGAATGGAAGCCTTCTTTTTTGGAGATTTCATAACATCAAAGTTAGCAAAATTTCTTTTTACATCATTAAAACTATGCGATTTTTCTACAATAAATAAAGGACCTTTATCTAGCGTTATTTCTGAAAATGCAATCCAACAAGTCAAAACCTTTTTAGTTGATCGAGTAAAAAAACCAGAGTCACAATGCATATGGGTAAACTTACCTTTAGGAACAGCTCTTAGAAAGATAAAGTCAAACCCTATAGCTGGACATCCAAACAATTGAGAAAATAATTTTTCTAAAACAGGCCCATTTGTAACTTTTTTTAAAAATTTTCCTGTACTAACTGATTTCCAAAATTTACCTCTATCTTGATAAATTTTATCCCGTATAGATTTTCCAGAAAAAATGCCACTTTGATATGGGTCAGCTAATTCATCAACTTCTTTAAGTCTATAAAATATTTCGTTTCTAGCAGCTTCTATACATTCTATGTTTATCAGATTGGGAATGTAAAGATAACCATTTTTTTTAAGATCATCTCTCAAATCTTTATCTTCATTTTTTGATAAAGATGTTTTTTTTAATTCTCCTAAGATATTTTTAGGTACAACATTACCATCTACTAAAACTTTATTATTTTTTTTGTTATAGTGCAAAAAGACTCCACAAATCAATTTGATTGATTATTTTAAATCATCTTAACATATTTATTGTAAACTTAAAAAATAATTAACTAAAATACAAAGTAATAAATTTAATAATTAATAAATTAGATTTTATTAAAATTGTTTTTATTTTTTAAATTATAACCATAATAAAATATAGAGAACAAAATAATTATTCCTCCTATCAAAACCATTAGAGTTGGCTTTTCATTTACACCAAAAATTGGTAACCAAACCCAAAAGATCCCACCCACTACTTCTAAAAGAGTGAGAAATGTTAAATCTGTAGCAGGCAAATATTTTGCACCTAAACTAAAAAATATAAACCCTATACCAAGAATTGCACCATGAATTAAACTTAAATTAATATTAATTTTGGGAATACTGAATATTGCTTGAAAAGAAAAATCACACATTGAAAATGAAAAAAGAGTGCAAATAATGCCAGCTAATGCAACTGTTAAAAATTTGGGATTTTTAGATTTCCATCTAACTGAAATTGCATAACATGAAAAACCCAAAGCAGCTAATAGACCAAACAGAGCTCCCGACGCGCTTCCTAAACTAAGATCATTTAAAATCATTAAAAAAATTCCTATTGCCGCCAAGGAAATTGCAAAAAAAGTTGTATTACTTAAGTTTTCATTCAAAATAAAGTAAGCAAGTATAGCAGTCATAAAGGGTATAACTGCTAACATACATAATGTTACTGCGGCTATTGTTTTTGTAATAGAAAAAATAAAACATACAAAAGCTATGCATAAAAAAATACCTCCTAGTAAAATACTAAATTTTATTTCATGAAAATTTTTTAAAAAAAAAATTTTTTCTTTTAAAAATAAATAAGATAAAATAACTATTGAAGTTGCAAAACCTCTGAAAAACAAATATTCAAAAACATAATGATCGCTATCTATCATATTTCTTACAATTAAAGGCCCAAAGCTCCATAACAAACCAGCAATTAAAACTAGTAAAAATGCCCAAAAATATTTTTGATCTTTAACTAAAATAATAAAAATCCTATGCCAATAAATACAATATTTTAAAAAGATTGTGTCTCATTATTTTTTTCTTTAAAAAAACAATTATATTAGTTATAAACGTTTCTAGAAATGTCAATTTATTTTAAATGAAAAAAATCTTTTTTATTCTTCTTTTCACCTTAATCTCTTTCCAATGTTCAAATGGAACAAAATATATAAATCACCAATCTAAAAAAGACATATCGTCAGTTCAAATAATTGATGAAGGTAAATTCATTAAAATTTTATCTAATGGTATCCCAAATCACTCTACAGGTGTTTTCCCAAATAAAGGAAATCCAAACTCTATTACTTCTCAAAAAATTTTTAGAAAAGTAACAAAGAACCCTTTATTTACTGGTAAAAAAACTTATATACAACAACCTGGTATAGCATTAAATGGAATATTATTTGAACCTGGAACTGCTGGATGTTTTGGCAAAAAAACAAATAGACAAAATAGACATTTACATAGAAATAGTCCAAGAAGAAATCATTCACATAATCTTCAAAATGAATGTAAATGGCGAGAAGAAGCAATAATTAACAATAATAGAAAGCTTGGGATTGATCGAAACAATGCTCATGTTCAACGAAATGGAATGTACCATTACCATGGTATCCCAATTGGTTTAATTGAAAAACTTAAAGAAGAGAAAAATGGTTATATTATCGTGGGGTATGCTGCAGATGGACATTTCATTCTATTTGATAAAAAAAATAAAATGAAATCTAGTTGGAAATTAAAAAATGGACACCGCCCAGACGGCCCAGGTGGAGAATATAATGGAAAATATACAAATGATTTTCAGTTTGTTTTTAGAAGTGGTCAATTAGATGAATGTAATGGGAAAAAAATTAACGGAGATTATTTTTATTTTTTAACTAATTCTTTCCCATATGTTCCAAGATGCGTGTATGGGAAACCGGACAATACTTTCCAAATAGATCCAAGAAGACTGTAAATTTATTAATATTTTTTTGTTCCACTAACATCCAAATTAAATAATTTTGCTGAATTCAAACCTAAAATATTTCGTTTTGATCCCTCATCTAAAAAAGGAAGATCATAAATTACACTTGGAGTATCAAAATCAAAGTGAGGCCAATCCGATGAATAAAGTAATTGGCTATTTGCATTTATCATCTCAAAAGTACATTCTAAGGCTTTCAAATTACTTTTTTCCATTGGCTGACAAGAATAAAAACAATTTTGAGACATGTATTCGCTTGGCATTTTTTTTAAAAGTGGTGCTTCAGATTGCCTCATAAGATATTGATCATCAAGTCTTTGCATTAGAAAAGGTATCCAAGAAAGACCACTCTCAACCCAAATTGAATTCAATTTAGGAAAACGTTCTGGAATACCATTTAATATCCAATTGGTCATATGAACAATATTACACCATGCAAATCCAAGGGCATGCATGCCCAAAAAAGTATTGCAAGTCGCAAGCGAAGGATCTTGCCAATGATATCCAGCATGAAAAGCAATTGGTTTCCCAGTCTCTTCAATAGCTCTGTATAATTTCATATATTCATTTGCATGAACTGGCTTGTAACGGGTAGATGTAACACAAAAACCAATTACGCTAGGTACATTAGCAAATTCTTCTACCATTTTTAAAGCTTCATTAGGTGTATTAAATGGTAAATAAACTAGAGTTAACATTCCTGGATCGGAAGGTAAGATTCTTTCAGTTAACCACCTATTATAAGCTCTTGACAAAAATACCTCCATATCAGTTTGTGGATGCATTCCTAAAAATAACATGGGAGTAGGAAAGATGACCATGTAATCAACTGCCAAACCATACATAGCCCTTTTCGTTAAAACAACGTCTCTATGAACATCTTTTTTATCTATTATTTCTCGTTGACTAGATTGGTGAGGTATACGACCCCCAACATCTTGATAACGCAAACCTAGATCTCCATTTAAACCGTAAGGAGGTGATCCTACCCGTTCCTTATGGTACATCTCAGCCTGATGTCTTACTACTGGATCATCAATATAAGAAGTAATTTCAGGCCAACTTACGCTTTCTACATGATGAGCATCCACATCTACAATCAACCAATCTGAAAAACCTTTTTTTTCAGCATCTTTTCTAGAATGAGCCAAATAATCCCTTGTATCAGTTTTAGTATCAAGTTCTTGAATTGGGTGATCTTTTGCTTGAACAACTAATCTATCCATCTATTCATCTCCTATTTATCTGAATCAAACTCTGTTTTAATTTCATTTTCTTTAAATTCAGTATGAAAATAATCTTCAGGTCGCCTTCTAGACCATAGTCCAAACTCCATCGGCCCCAATTGCAAAGAGCGAAGAACTTCTGTCACTGCTGTTAAAGCTTCAGTTGGACTGACTATTTCGTCATAATGCCCGAGCAAAGGTCTAAAAGTTCTTGCCTCTCCATCAGTTTTTGCTGAATATAACTTAACTGCTGCTGTCATGATTTTAACGACTGCTTCATCAGATATTCTGGATGTTTCACCCTTTTCAATAGCCAAATTAGAACGCTCCCATAGAATTTCTGCAGCACGTTCTACTAATGCGAAAGGATCATTATCAAGATTATCTTCAAAACTTTTTTTCTTCTTAAAGTTGGACATAAACAGTTTCCGAGTCAATTTCAATGGTTATCGGATCTAACTTTAAATTTGGATTACCAGGATGTAGACCAGTCTCAACATCAAACTCTAAACCATGCCATGGACAAACAATATTTAATTTCTTTTCATCATAAATTCTTCCATGGCTCTGCATTTCAGGATCAAGATTTTCTTTCACAAGAGGAAATAATCTTCCTTGACACACAGGACCTCCTTGATGAGGGCATACATTTTTCCAAGCATAAAAATTATTATTAATACGAAATACTCCTACTTCATTATTATCAACAATTACAATTTTCTTTTCACGATCTTTAAAATCATTAATTTTGCCAACTCGGAAAACACGCATTTTTTTATCCTTTTATAATTAATAGATAAAAAGGAATTTCTTATAAATCCCTAATCTCCCAAAACTATATTTAAACTGCATAAAGAAGTCAAAATATTATAAAATAGAGTTAAGTAAGTATTAACAAATATATTTTTAATTTTGTTTTCTAAAAATTTTAGCAAGAGGTGTATAAAAAACTTCCATTAAAACAAAACCAGTAATTGCTATTATAGCAAATAATTGATTAATAGTAATATCATCCTTTAAAATGTAATAAGCTAAACCCAGTGCAATAACTGGTTTAAGAAAAAATAAATAATTTCCTCTGGCTATATCTGGAATTCTAGATAAACCCCACAACCATAAAATAAATGCAATACATGTATTCCAAACACCTAAAGTTATTATAGAAAAATATTCTATTTCACCTCTTTCAAATAACTCTAAAGGGTTAACCCATATTCCCCAGATTAATCCTATAAAGGGATATAATGCTAAAAAACCAAAAAAAAATGTATATGTAGTCATTCTAATAGGACCAAATTTATTCACAAAAGGTTTAACTAAAACAAGATAAAGAGCGCCAATAAATGCTGATGCTAATGTTAAAAGAATACCAATCAAACTTTCTCCAGAACCACTTAATTTTTCTAAATATCCATCAGTTAATAAAAACATACATCCTAAAAAAGCGCCTACGCCACTTATTATTTTTGGAACTGTTATTTTTACCCCTTCAACAAATTTAGCAACAAAAACAACAATAATTGGCATTATAGTTATCATTGTAGCTACTTGAACAACTGATGCATAATCGAGTGCCCAATGAAATAAAAACTGTCCAAATGACATACCAAATATTGATAAAGCAACTATTGAGAAAAATTCTATTTTTAGAGGTCCAATTAAATCTCTGGATGATGGATAAATTAATGAAACAATTAATAAAGCAAAACCACCAATTCCAAAACGCCAGATTGTAACTTCAATTCCAGAAACTCCAGTTAACACAACAAAAAACTCAGAACTAGCATGACCACACATACCTAGGAATGCTGCAATATAAGCTAAAACAATTATGTATGTTTCTTTATTTATTTGTGAAAACAAAAAAATCTCCTATTAATAAATTAATATATTTTAAAAAATTTATTTAAATACTATTTTATAATTTTTTATAACATTTATATTTAAAATGGAATAACATTCTAATAGTAGGTGATTTAATGAAAATTGAAAAAATTGAAGTTCTTGTAGTTGGGCCCGAAGATAAACATTATACTTGGTCTGAAGATATTCCTGAGATTTTTCAAACTAATACAATCATTAGAATCCATACTGATTCAGATATAATTGGAGAAGCTGCTGTATGGAACGCAACTTATTTTGAATATGACAAATATACAGCTGAGTCTTTAAAACATTTACTGCCAATTTTAATAGGAAAAAATCCTTTAGATAGAGATTCTATTTTGTATGATATTAGACCAAGGGTATTCCCTCAACCTCCAGGTGCGCAAGCAATCATAGATAATGCGTTATGGGATATTTTTGGAAAGTATTCAAAGATGCCAATTTATCAATTATTAGGAGGAAGAAGAGAAAAAATAAAGTCTTATGCAAGCACAGTAATGTATGATACAATTGATGATTATCTTAAAGTTATTAATGATATGAAAAACCAAGGATTTTCAGCTGTAAAATTCCATACATGGTGTGTTCCTGAAAAAGATCTAGAGTTAGCAAAAGAAGCAAGAAAAGCTTTCCCTAAAATGAATTTTATGCTTGATGCAGAAAATAACTATGATTTAGAAAATTCACTACTTATAGCTAAAGAATTAGAAAGATTAGACTTTACGTGGTTTGAAGCTCCTTTGCCAGATTATGATTTTTCTGGATACAAAAAAATTGTAAATAATTGTGGCATAAAAGTTATACCCTCTGGAAATTGGATCATAGATTTACAAAGATTTTCAGATGCAATAAACAGTAATGTTTGGTCAGCAGCTAGAACAGATATGGCGATGCTCGGAGGAATCTCTAATGGCAAAAAGGCAATGGATATTTCAGCCATAGCTGGAATTGATTGTGAAATCATGTCATGGGGCTATACTTTAGTTTCTGTGGCAAATTTACATTTAATGCTAGCTTCAGATAATTGCACATACTATGAACAACCTCTTCCATATGAAATGTTTGAGTTTGGGATGAAGGATGTTTTAAGGACTAAAGTTGATGGATATATGTATGCTCCCAAAAAGCCTGGCCTAGGAATGGAAATAAATTGGGAAATGATGAAACAAAAAGTAATTTTTCAATTCTATTGTGACAAAAGAAAAAATATTGGTCATGTACATTCTTAGTTTTAAAAGTATTTATCATATAAGTTATTAATAAAGTTTTTAATTATTTCATTAAGACAATTATATATATATAAATATTAATGAAGAAAAAATTAAATTTTTTTAAATATTTTAAATTTTAGCTTATTAATTTTAAATGACTGATACATGTTGATTTACAGTCTGAATTACCGAATCCTTTAGCGACTATAATACCTTCAACTTTATTATTTAAGTTACATTCTTTTAAATGAGATTTGTAGACTTTAGTTATAATTGTAAATTTATTTTTAAGGAAATGATCTATATGCCAATGAAGATTCTTTTCTTTAGAAATATGTCTCTTTATTCTTGATTCCATATTTTTCCTTGCTGATCCCGTATAAATATAATGACCTTTTGGGAATTGAAAAAAACCTAATTTTCCTACTTGTAATTTAATATTTTTTTTTAAATAAATTTGAAGTTGATAAGATATCATTTGTTATTTTTATAAGATTTATCATCTCAAATTATTAATTGAGAGTGTTACTATTTTAGCATAAAATAATAAAAAAAACGTAAAATTAAAAGATTAATTATTTAATAGAAATTGGGAGGTTTTGAACTTACATCTATTTAATTTCTATCTCTATAAAACTAAAAAAAAATTTATTATTATTTATTACATTATGATTTACTCCTTTTTCTCTAAAATAACTTTCTCCTTTAGAAAGTTTAGATATAGAAACAGTTCCATCATGATTTATGATTTTTAATTCACCATCTTTCATAGGAACTACTACATAATCATATTCATGAAGATGTTGACCTGTTTCTTCACCAGGTTCAAAAGACCAACTAGTCACTCTAGTTCTTTCATTATCAATCATAATTTTACGATCAGCCATTAATTATATCCTATATAATCTTCATCTATCAATTGAGAGCTTTTAATATTTAGTATAAAGTTTAAACATGTCAAATAAACAAAAAAGATTACTCGTTTGGTTTGGGTTAATTCTTTGGGGTTTGTTTATTTTAAAAGATTATATTTAGTAATCTAAACTAAAATAATCAACAAAAGTAATCGCTCAACTGAAAAATATTTAGCAATTAATAATTTTATTTGTTTAGAATATATTTTTATAAAATAACAAATAAATTTTTGACAGTTTTTAAATCACATTTCATCTTTATATTCATAAATTTAAGATAGTTTGAAACCTCCATTTTTGTTCTAGAATATATTACAACCCACCTTAACAATAGTTTGACATTAAAAGTTAAAAAATTTAATTTATTATAATTTACATATTAGACAATACTTAAGAACTTGCGCGTCTAATTTTTATAAAAATCTATAAACAAGTTGTTGTTAATTTAGATTGGATATTCTTGAAATTTAGAGCCAACACATTCAATCACTTCAGGAATTTCTCCCACTGATTTACATATTTTTAAAATATTTGTACAATCTTTAAAAGGTACACCATCACAAGATTCTCTTAATATTCCAAAGCCTCCAGTTTCTTGAACTGTTTTTACACAAGTATAAATAAAAATGTCAGCATATGAACAGTTTTCACCAGTCACAAAATTTCCTAAATTCATTTTAGTTAGATAATTTTCTAAATATTGAACTCTTTTTTGATGTAATATAGTAAGATTTGATATTCCTACTTCCTTTCCTCCATCTGCAAGTGTATTAGTGAGCCGAAGATTTCTCCAAAAGGGATCACTATTGTCTGTAATAATGTCATGAAGTGGTGATAAAACAAAAGAATAATAATCTTGAGCCCATGCCCAATACATTGCTGTTAAGGCAGCATTTTCATGAGATTTTGGTGTGAGAGGACCTTTATATTTTGAAACAAGATATTGAACAATTGCTAATGAGTCATTTAATTCAATTCCATTAGAATTATCTCTAAACCATGGTATAGTTCCAAAAGGAGATTGTACATCTTTGTCAAAATCATCACCCATTGGTTTAGTCATCATAGTATTAACTTTTATTCCATGCATAGCGCAAATTATATTGATTTGTTCTCCTCGTCCAATTATTGGTAGGTAAGCAAAATCTATTCCATTCATTCGTGAATTCCCCTTTAAAAGATTTAAGACATATAAATTATTTTACATAATTTTCTTACATTTATTTTTCAATGTAAATTAATTATTTTTTAAAACAAATAAAATTTTCAAAGCAAAAAAATGTTTTCTAATATTTACATCTATTGATATCATTACAAATAATGCCCACCCAACATAATTAATTATAAAAATTTAGGGCGATTTTGAAAAAATAAATTATTTAATTGTTAAAACAATTCTATAGTACAAAAAAAACAATTTTTCTTTTAAAAACTAAAGTTAGGATCCGAAGTCATGTAAGATAATTCCTATATTATTTCGAACTTTAATCTTATAAGATTGATTTCCTTAAGGTAAAACTTTTTCTTTAATTATTTTCTGACAATCTTGATAAACGTTTTCATTTTCATATTCAAAGTTACTTGTTAATCTGAAGCTATCTTTATTCCAAACTTGAGCAACTGTTCTTCTTACCAAACCAGCATTTGCTAATTACCTCATTACGTCAGGTATCCATACTTATTCCTCAAAAGTTGCAATCCAATGTTCTAACTCTACCTTTGTTGCAAAGTCTAATCCCATACAATTCGTAAATAATGTTTCCTTGGTTATTGGTTTGACCATCTTATCTATTCTCCAAATTTAATTTAAAAAAATCCTTAAATAATTTTTAAATTTTTTTTTCATAAAAGTTAAATAAATTAACTAAAAATTATTTTGTTATTCTACCAAATATTGTAATTTCCCTTCAAAAGATCTAATTTTTAAATTTGCCTTAAGTTCATTTATTTCTGGATTATTCATCATTCTGATTTTATCAGCAGATTTTTTATCATTAAATTTTGCTATCACAAAAGCGGATTGTTCATTAATTCTGAAAACATTTGCTCTTAATTGACCTTGAGAAATATTTTTAGGAAAATGAGTTACCTTCAAATAATCTAAAAAAATATCTAATTGAAGTCTACTTGGGCCAGTAATTTCAACAATTCTTACATACATGTTTCTTTTAATTTCATGCTTTATATTTCATCAATACCAAAAATTTTTACTAATGCAAGACAACTTATCTGGCATTATCAAATTTCTTTTAATAATGTTACTAAGTATATAAGGTTTCAAGTTTTTAGTTACTTCATCTAAGTGCCAGGCAAAATCATAGTTAGAAAACATTGTTTTGTCTTCAAATAAAATAAATGATGATAGTTTTTTCCCTACTACATTACCAACTTCTTCAAATTTACCATTTATTCTTTTAAAAGCTTTTGCAAAGGTTTTCTTCTTATTATTTTTAAATAAAAATTCAACTGAATGTTTATTCTTTAAATTTTTACAAACTAAACCAGAACTTGGTTCTAAAGCTTTTGCTTGAAATGAAAGAAATAGAAATAGAAATATAAAATTTAATATCTTAATCATTACTTACACTAACTTAAATCATTATATTCATTGAGAATGTTTGAAATATATTGTAAACAAAAATTACTATAATTGAACAAAAAATAAAATACTTAATTAATGTGTCATTTATTAATTAGATTTAATTTTTTATGACAATATTTATTCCACTGAAAATTTCATACAAATTTAAATTTCTTTTGGTAAATTTTTAATGAATAGAAAAATTATAGTGTTAAAAAATTAAAAATTTGACGGAATTTATGAAACCTGAAAATATAGTTTTAAGCGGATATAAAAAACTAGCAGAAGGTGACATGGTATCACTTGCCAACATTTAATGTAAAATTACTTTTAATGGAAATCATTCTTTATCAGCAACTTATATAGTCTTCCAATCTTTTTTAGATAATGTTCTTAGTAATCTTCATTTTGCTTGGCAAGAATTCTATGTTGATATAGAAAAAGTTTTATCTAATGAAAGTGATGTTTGAGTGTTTGTTAATATTTCTGCTGATAATTTAAACTCTAAATCTATCCATCACTTTGTTGTAAAAAATGGTCTTTGAGTTCAGTGTAATTTATATGATGACAGTCAAAAAATGTCTGAAGTTATGAAAGAGATAAATTAATCAAATTTAAAAAAATTTAGTTCTTATATGCTGTGAATTAATTTTATAATATTTTTTTATTAAGGAAAATATTTAAATATTAATTGTAAATAACATCATATAAAATAATTCCTCTATTAGAAAAAACCTTCCATGTTATACCTGTCCTCTTATTAAACTCTAGTTCAGCTTCTCTAAATATTTTCTGGCACTGAATAAATGATTTTTCATCTTTATATTCCCATAAATGACCTAATCTTAATGTACCCTCTTTATTCCATATTTGACTTACAGTTTGCCTAAGAGCCCCTGCTTTTTTAAATTTTTCAAATCTTTCACTCACTATTTTTTCCCATTCGATTTCACCAAACCTCATATCACTTTTGGTTTGAAAATCTGAGGTTATATAACTCATTAATTTTGAATTTTTCATTTTTTTTCCTTTGATAATTAATTATCATCTTAACTTTATCTATTTTTAATAAAACATTTTTTTAATTACAAAAAAAATTGTTTATAATTATTTGTTGATTTTATTGGAATGATCTTTAATTAGGTTTCATGTTTAGTTACAATTTTTCTACCCATCGTCTTATTCCAATTTCAATGTTAACCAATTAAAGCTTAATATCTTTTAAGAAAACTATTGTTATAATTTTTTCTAAAGTATTATGTTTAAATCATAAAAAGGAGATAAAATGCCATTAATTAGAATAGATTTGCCAGAAGGCATCGCAAAAGAAGCAAAAAAGCAAATACACAACAGAGTTAAAGAAGTTGTTTTAAAAACACTTGCCCCTAAAGAAGTAAAATATGATTATGTTTCAATAAGGGAATCATTTGGTTTTATAGGTGATGGTTTGCCTGTTGTAGATATTGATTTAAGACCAGGAAGAGAACCTCAAAGAAAAAAGGCTCTTGTAAATGGAATTTCAAATGTCCTTAATGAAACCTTAAATATTTCAACAGAAGATGTATATTGTCTATTTAGAGAAACACCTGCTTATAACCATTATACTGGTGGAAGTCCACTTCCAGAATGGGTCCCTTCAGACAAATAGTTAATAACGATGATATTATGTTTTCTTGAGTACACACTGTAAAGTTTCAAAATGAATTAGCAAAAAGAACCTTTTAAAAATAAAATAAAAACTATAATTTCTAGTTGTTTTAAAGAGGGTTTGTATCTGACTAAATTTGTTGATGTAAATAAAAATACTTGGGAATACAAAGATGTTTCTAACAACCATCACAAAAGTCATTCAGATATGGTAAAATAAATCAGAGATATGGGTGTTAACATGGTTATTGATGGAGGTAAATTAGAAACAATTTTTGTAGAAAAATCGGCAATAGATAAATTTAAAAAATTAAGTTGATGTAAATAAAATTATAAATTACAAAAACCACTTTTTAAATTTACTGTATATAATTTTTTTAACTAAAAACGAGTTAGACAAATTTTTAAAATCATAAAACAAAATTTGGACTGCAGAACTTTATAATAAACTACAACAAATGGT
Source organism: uncultured SAR116 cluster alpha proteobacterium (assembly GCA_902533695.1). Classification (GTDB taxonomy): domain Bacteria; phylum Pseudomonadota; class Alphaproteobacteria; order Puniceispirillales; family Marisalimonadaceae; genus AG-426-I14. The sequence continues at coordinate 12,663 of CACAMV010000012.1, read as the reverse complement.
CTAATTACACATGTTTTTTTCTCAAGTATGGAGCAAAGAAAAACACAAAATTAAAAAAATGATAATTATGAGTTAAAATAATTTTTCACTTTTTTTATTGAGCCATTCTCCACAAAATCTGCATTTTTTAGCTTTAACCTTAATACTTTCAGCGCAATAAGGACAAATCTTTAGACCTTTATTATCAGTTTGTGTTTCAGATTTAAAATTAAAATTATATTTACCTTTAGGTTGAACCAATGTATCATTTGATTTATCAAAAAAATTTAATAATTGTTTTTTTTTATTTAAGTGTTTTTTAAAAAATATTCCTGTCAAAAGAAATGTAAATATTTGGAGTAAATGTTTTAAAAAATCTGGAATTTTTAAAACGAAGTATATAAAATAACCTGCCAGTCCGTTACTCGCTAAAAGTAATAATATTAAAAAAATGGTTATTAATGACCACTTAAACATCTTTAAATCTTATAAAAATAATATTTGTTTTTGTAAATTAAAAAGACAGGAAATATTACACACATTAAAAATGTTAATAAAATTTAAGGAACTTATAATGAATATTCACAAAATATATTAGCCTAAGAGAAAAATGGCTACCTAACAAAATATTAAATAGAATTAGTTGGTTAGAGTGGTAAGAAGATTTAATCAATAAAAGCTTTTAAAGTTGCAAAAATAGCTATTGCATAAACTAACATCATAATTAAAAGATTATTTACAGAAAAACCTTTCATAAATGTAGATTTAGCTAATTGAGTTGCTTGATATATTAATTCTGGCCATGTATACGAAACAAAATCACCCTGAGTGAAAATAACTTTAATTTTTTCATTTTCATCAACCACTGGTAACCTTCTAAATCTGTCATTAGACATTATTCTCAACCAATCTAATATACTGTCATTTTCATTTGCAACACGAGGTTTTTTTGTCATAATTTTTTCTAAATTAGTATCTTTAGCAGATAAGCCATTTTTGACCAGTCTCTTAACTATATCTCGTTCAGTAACAATACCAATTACTTTATCTTTCTCATCAACAATTACTACAGATCCATAATTTTTTTCAGACATTACTGAAACAGCTTCATCAACTTTATCTTTAGCTAAAAAAGTTACAGGCTTTGGTTTTGATTTAAATTCTGGTCTATCAATTAATCTAGTACCTACACGTGACTTCACATCAATTCTTTCACTTTAACAAATTAATTTAATTTAATAATAAGTTATTTGAATTAAACTGTTTATTAATATCTTCAAAATTTACAAACTTAAAATTATTTAAAACCATTTTTCATAGTTCATATATGTAACTACAACACCAATAAAGGCGTAACCACAAGCATACCACTTAAAAATATAAGAATGAGCCTTACCTATATTTTTTTTACTTTGATTATTAAGTAAATGTTTACTCATGTTCACCTCCAAAGGCTCTACCAAAACCAGGCTTTTTATACCAATTATCAAAATAATTCGAATTTTTTTTTGCAGTTTCAAATGTTGTAATAGTTAAAACAATACCCAATAATAAAATTATATGAATGAAAGCCGAGACGCCAAAAACATACAAATTGCCTATCCAAATAGAAAATATGATACACCACATCCAGGCCAAAACCTGCATAATCATGTGTCTAGTATTTAAATCAGGTATATTTTTTAACGGGTTTAACTTGTGATTCATTATTGAGTTCCAAGAATTAAAAATAAATTTACACATAAGTTTTCCTTTCGATTTTTTATAAATGTAATTTATTTTTTTAAAAGATTTATTTTGGAATTAATATATTTCCAAATAGGAAAGAGTTAAATTTTACTACTATAATTAACAAATTAATAATATATAAACAAATAAATTTGGTATTCTTGTTGTTAATTTGTTAAACAAAAATAATTTCTATAGAGCACATCAACAAACTAATTTCCGTAATTAATTCAATTAAATTTACTTATTTATTATTAAAATAATTTAACCAAATCAATTAAATTCAATGGCACAACCATCTGACATTAAATTTTAAGAGTGGAATTTTCAATTTTATAATGATTAAGTCCAACTAAAGCCAGTTGTTCTCAAATACCAATGTAAACCTTCGTCTTGAACAACAAAGCTCGTCATTCTTTTTGATCCACGGTTATGATGCGAATGAAGTTCGGAGGCTGGAGTTATTTGAGCAACACCATTCTTCCAATCAATTTTCTGATCTTCTATCATAGAATAAACTTTTTCACCTTCAATTGCCAAAGTAATAGCAACACCATTATGTCTATGAGGTCTCTGATCTCCACCAGATTCCAATGTGTTGATTGACGTATTTATTGAAGGAATTGTATTTCTACTTGGTAAAGTTTCCTCTGTTGAAAAAAGAACAGCAACTCCAGAAGTTTCGTCAGTTTTTGGTCTTTTATATCTATCCTCTAAAAATGAAACTGTTTTATCATAAGGCCAGTGAGAGGCTAATATGTTTGAATTATTTTCAAAAGTAGGTGACAATTGTTCAAAGCATAATAAAGGTTCATTAGTGACTAAAAAAAGAATTGAGTTTTCTAACTTAGAAGAATGCACTGTTTCTTTACCGCCAGGAAAACAAAAAACATCTCCTTTTGACCAGTTAATTAAATCATTTCCATTTTTAGAAGATCCTTTACCTTCTAAAACATAATAAATTTCACCTGATGTATTTAAAGTATGAGAAATATTTTTTTTTAAGTTTACCCTAACATATCTAGCTAAAATAGATGGTGTTGTAGCCAAATAGGATGTTTTAAGAACATCAGAAATATCTAAAGGTATTAATAAACTTTTACCATCAAAGTCATAGGCCTTGTTTTTCTCTATCAAAAACTGGTGTCTTGGAACTTTTGGCCATGACCAATCAAATGCATTTTCGGGAGTGTTCCAAATCGCCCTATCTTCAGGTTTTTTGAATTCATTTTTTTTTGCTAATTCCATATATAATTTTCTCTAGTACAAATATTTCCAATTTTAATTTAAAAATTAGAATTTGTAAAATTTTTAAAAAAAATGTTACAAATGTTTTGTTCATATCAACTCCTTTAAGTCTTAGATTAAGTTGAAGAAAATCTGAATATCCTGAACACAACTTTGAAGATAACTTTTCACTATCCCAAGCATTTATAACATATAAATTTATTTCATTAATGTCTAGAAAAGTATAAAAACACAAACCTTTGTCAAAAGTCTCATATCCTATTGCATTAATAATTCTTTTTAAACTATCTTTTGCAACCTTGTTTTAAAATTTTAATACATGATTTTAGCAAACAATTCTATCTCTATTTATTAAAAACAATCTATTCTAATACTTTCACATTTCCATTTTTTTTTATTTATTTGAAACTTGTTAAATTATTATTTTAAAATCATTTTTTAAAGACCTAGCATTAATCGAGCTTCATCTGAGTTAGCTATATCTCTTCCATAACCTCGAGATAAATTTGCAAAGAATTTGACAACCTTTGCGTTGTCTGGATATTTAAGCTCAGGGTATGCATAATCACCTATGCCGGGTGACAAATGGCCACCATGTTCTAATGCCACTGCTGCAGCTGGTATAAGATTTCCTCCCTTACATGTAACAGTCCATTCAATTATTTTTTTAACAGGCATCATTCTGATAAATGCTAGAGCTCCATCGATTGTGCAAGGATGACCTCCTAAAATGCCTCCTTCACAAAAGGCAAGCTGTACAAATGCTGGTTCTTTAACTATGCCCATGTCAATTAATGCATCGGCAGTTCTTAGAAAAGGCAATGTCCAACAAGTCAAATGAGGTTTAACTCCTGCATTATCCATATCATTAGCAAGTGAAAGACATGTTTCTATTGAATTATGGTATGTTTTATTAGTAGATAAAAACTTTTTTGTTTTATAATCATAAGTGTCAATATTAGTAGACCCAACATCTAATGCAGCCATATCTGCTCTTTTCATGGGTTGATCTTTCATTTTTCTGATGTGAGATGTTCTTTCCTTAGTATTTTTAACTGTTATTTGTCCTAAAGTAGAATCTATAATCAAGCTACTTCTTTCTCTTATTTTTGAAACAATCTCTAAATAAACTTCAGGGTCATGGGAAGGATCTCCATTACTTTTTCTAGCATGGAAGTGAATAATTGAAGCTCCAGCTTTTTCACATTCTCTTGCTGTTTCTGCAATCTCATCTGGTGTGAAAGGAATATTTTTATTTAATTCACGTGAAGTATATTCATTCACTCTAACCATTATTATAGTTTTTTTTTTATTCATAAAAAAGGCCTACATATTTATTAATTGATCAATTAAAAAATCACGTCCAACTCTCATATCATCATGATTGCCAAAAGCTAACATATAATGACCTTTAAAACCGTCATTTTCAATCATTTGAAACATTTTGTTAAAATCTATATTTCCTTGGCCTGGTTGAAGATGTTCTTCTTTATCTCCCTTATTATCAGCTAAACGAACCTCAGCAAGTCGTTTACTACCAAATGCATTATAAAAGCCTTCTATTCCAACAGGTATAATGTGCGCATGATTAACAGTGTAAGACCAACCTATATTTTCATGCGGAAGATTATCAAAATAAAATTTTGTTTCTTCTACATCGCATGCTAAATAATGAACTTCAGCATTAATAGGTTCAGGATTCATATTTTCTAAAAGAAGTTTTACACCTTGTTTGGCAGCATAATCTCCCATGCGTTTAAGACGTTCTAAGCCCGCATTTTTTCTTCTTTCATAATCGCCTGTAAAATGAAACCCTGCATGTACTTCAACCCAATTTGCATCAATTAATTTAGCTATATCAATATATGATTTAATATAAGAATCTACTGCTTCTGATAAGTATGGTGCAAACTCTGCCATGTTCACCGCAGACAATGTATGTAATCCCATAATAAGATCTTTAGATTCTAACAAATTTCTTATTTTAAAAACACGAGATTTGTCAAAACTTTCAAATTTATTTTTGACATCACCAATACGGATATCTACAAAACGAAAGCCTGCTTTAGAAGCATAAACCAAACCATCTTCAATCGGAATAGATGAACCAAGATCTATACCAATTCTATCTTTAATACTATTTACATTGATAGACATTTAATACCTTTAAAAAAAAATGAACAATATTCTCATTTTAAGTTCAGATAATTATAATTTAAAATATAGACTTTTGCTATTAAGTGCTCAAATAATTTATAGAAATTTTATATCTTTTATTGATTTAAATAATCTTTTATAAAGCAAAAATTTTTCGTTCTTAATGGCTAAATTTTCCATTGTTAATCGAATTTCCATTGTTGATTTCCTCTACAGTCCACTAAAAAGTTGCAAAATATATACAGATTGTCTGATTAAGGTTTTAACAAATCTAAATATGTTGCGATCTTGAAGAGTTTTAAGACTAAATTCATTCAATAAAAAAAATGTCTTTAGAGACAAATAACACAGCGAAACCCTTTTTTATAAAATTTATTTGACTAATTATAAATAATTGATAATGATAATCATTATCAATTATAATTATTGATTGGGTTAAAGGTTTTAAATTTAAGAATATAAAAAAAGAAGATATTAAAATGCAAATTAAACAATTATTGAATCTACTAGGCGCTTTAAACGAAACAGGAAAACTAGCAAGTGATATGTATATGTTAGATAAAAAAGAATATTATTATAAAGAACAAGATAGATACATAACAGTAATGGAAATGGATATTCAACATCTGATAAGAGTTTTCGTAAAACAAAACTGTAAAAATATAAGAGCAATTAAACAAGAATATAAGATCAACAAATTTAAAGAGAATTTACAAAAAGCATTTTAAATAATATCTGATTAAAAAATTAAGTAATTTATAAAAACTAAAAGTTAATATTTATGGAAAAAGATTTTGATAATAACTGCACGTTTTATAGTCAAGTGAACACTGACATATTATTTACTATAATAGGTAAAATCACTTAAATGGAATTCTTCACTACCATCTAGAATCTGATTCAGAGAAAATTTATCTTAGTGAACTTACTATAAAAGATAGATTTATCAAAGTTGATGAAAATAACCGGTTTAAAAAGTTTTTAATAGCAAAATATAAAATACTCAAAGAAATATTAAATTACAATTACGAAAGGCAATAATAAAACATGTTACTCAACAATACACTTTTAAATAACCAAGATATTTCAGAAATAATTTATGTCTGGAGTTTACGCATATGGATACACAATATTTTAAATCTTACAGACCCAAAATTAAATTTAAAAAATTTTCTAAATCAATATCATCTTATAGAATCAATAATGTATATAGATGAATTAATGAAATATATAAGTTTTTCAAAAAAACAAAAATTAGATTTTAGAAATTTACAATGTGTTTACTTAGGAGATGGTGAAAAAAAATTATTAAAATCATTATATTTTACTCAGAAAAATTTGTATACGAATAACAATTTGGACATAAATAATTTTATAGAAAAAAATCATTTAGTTGATTTTAATCAATGTTTAAAAGAAATAGCTATAATTTATGCAAGAAATGGATATTTTTTCTCGAATAGAGATTTTTATTAAAAAAATAAATTTAAATTGTGTAGATTTCAAAATATGGAAGGGTTTTAATTGAATAACTCTAACTAAAACCCTCCTTTAAGGAGGTAAAATATGCTAATGATAACAATAATCATTATCATATAATACCAATTTTTTTTGTAGCATTGTAGTATATTAAAGTAAATATATAACTTAAAATTTTTCGAAATTGATGCCATCTACACTTCACTAAAAAGTGACAGAAATATGCAGAATGTTGTCTGATATAGATTTCAACAAAACAGATTATGGTGTGCTTTGGAACAGTTCCATTCCTCACATATGCAACACAACCCATTGCATTCTAGCTATAGCTTAGAACATGTATTCATATCGTTATGTCAATATGCACGATTTGTTTCACAGTTTGTTTTATACTTAAAAATGTTCCGGTAATGGGAAGAGTTTATTACTTACGATATTAATATTGATTATGTCTATCCATTCTTCTTTTATATCCATTAGATAGACTAACTTTAGTCAATTTTAGTAAAATAATCTAAAATTGCTACATTAGAATATGAAGTTTCAGAACTTCCTCCAAGGATTACCATTTTTACACCCATTTCCTTAACTTGTTTCAAAAAATCTGAATAACCAGAATGTACTTTTTCTGACGACTTTTCATTTTCCCAAGTGTTAATGACATATAAATTAGTTTCATCTATGTCTATAAAAGTATAAAAATATAATCCTTTTTTTAAGCTTTCATCACCTATTGCTTTGATAGTTCTTTTTAAGCTATCTTTTGCAACTTTATTTTGAAATTTTAATGAGTGAATTCTAGTAAACAACATGACCTCTATTTGTTAAAAGATTTTTTTAATATAATTCTGTTTATGAAATAATTTCATCAGAATTATTATCAACTGTAACAGGATTTTCATAAAATTTTAAATCCGGTTTTGAGTATCTATTTGTAATCCAATCAATTCTTTCTTCATCAAACCAGCTTTTTGCATTAGCCATATTATCAAAACAGTAAACGCCACCTGCAATATTATTTGAAGGTTCAGAAATATAGTTTTTTCTAATTAAACCAGGAGTTTCTTTATAGATGGGTGATGTTTCTAAAAACTTATCTTTTAAAATTGCTTCAGTAATTTCTGAGTTTATTTTGAATGTGACTACAACAATTATCATCATGAATACCTTTTATTGTTAATTAACATATATCTTAAAATTAAATCAAAAGAACTTTATAAAGTAAAGCGTTAACCATTTCAATGAGTCATAGATAGTCTTACACAGGGGTTAGGAGTTATGTGAGCATTGGTAGTAGGTGTTGTGTGGTTATGGAGTCTGGTGGTGGGTGTAAGGAGTCAGGGGTTAATTGTTTTAATTAATTAATCTACTTTTTCTAAAACATTAAAATCACTATTTGATGAATACTTTCCAATTGTATCACCACCTTCAATTGACATCGTGGCTCCCATTTGTTTGACCTGATTTCTAACATCTAAATATTCACCAGCTTTTTTGTAGGAAACCTCCCAATCTTTTTTAGATTTCCAAACAGTTAAGTAATGAAGTGAATTTTCAGAGACATCAATAAATAATGAAAAATTTAACCCTTCCTTAAATAGTTTGTCAGTATAGTCTAGACAAAAAAATCTGAATGAGTCTCTTACAACTTTATTTGGAAATTTGAAAATATGAATTCTTGTATACATAAAACCTCTTAAACTTGAAAGTAATCTGAATAAATAAATAATATATTACGAAACCAAATTAAGCCACATTTAACAAAGTTCATTAACGATGACACACAACCATAACAGTTTGTATGGAGGCTATTTGATTATGGGCTTTACATCAATTTTAACCAGCTACTTATAAAGCATAGACTTTAATTAAGGCATTTTATTATCAAAATTTTTCTATCCAAGGCCTTATTTCTATTTCCCAAGACCATGCATTTCTTTTTTGATTATAAAACTCTAAATATCTCTCTGCAATTTCGTTAGGACACAATTTATCATCATCCACTAAATATGGTCTGCTTTCAGAGACTATTCCTCCATCAATTATAAAGTGACCTACATGAATATTTTGTGGATGCAACTCACGAGCTAATGATTGTGCTAAACCTCTTAACGCAAACTTACCCATTGCAAACACTGATGAATTTGGAAAACCTTTTATACTGGCAGATGCTCCTGTAAAAAAAATACTTCCAAAACCTCTCTTCTTCATTCTCTTAACTGATTGCTGCGCAACTAAAAAAGCACCAAATGATGTTATGTTTAATGCATGTCTAGTGTTTTCTATATCTAGTTCATCAATAGGACCTCTTACCCTTGCAGATGGATTGTAAATAACTAAATTTGGTTCTTCATTAATATCATCTAATTTGCTAAATAGATTTTCAACATCATTTGAAGAAGAAGCATCGCATTTAAAAACATTCGCCTTTAATTCTTTCTTAACATTTTGAAGTTTATCAATATTCCTTGCTGCTAAAGAGATAGACATTCCTTCTTTATAAAATAACCTAGCAAGAGATAAACTTAATCCACTACCTACGCCTATAATCAAGGCTTTTTTGGACTGAGACATATGATATTTTCCTATTAATTATAAAATGTAATAAACAAATATTAAGTTTTTGTAAATGAGTCTGAACTCATTACCGTTGCAGTTGAAGTTTCTAACATAGCTCCTGAAGCAGCTCTTATTTTAGTCAATTCTTCATCACCCGCAAAATTTTGTAAAGCTTCTGGAGAGTCAAAATCCATTATAACTGTCAGTTTATTGTCATTATCTTTTTCAGTTCCTGCAAATACTAATCTTCCACCGTGGTCATTTAATCTATATTCATTTTCAATAAACATTTCTTTCCATGGAGCAAAACCTCTCTCCAAATTAATTGTCATTTTAACTATCATTTATTACTCCTTCATACAAAACATTTGATATTGTTTTTTATTTAATTCTAAATTACTTTAAAAGATAAATTTAAAAGTAAACGTCCATTTAAATAAATCAACTAATTAAACTCATTAAAAACCTATTCAAGATGACACACATCCATGACTGTTTGTTTTTTAACTATTTCTGACAACTTTTTTGTACTTATCTCTTTATTTCTTTCAGACCATCGTGTTGGTATTGTTTCTCATATTGTTTTACACCCCAAAGACAAGATTGAACTTATCGCATGAAAACAATGGTTTATGAGAAACATCTAATATCGAATGGTGCGCTCTGGATGAGTTCCCCTCCTCACGTATGCAACACAACTCATTGCATTCTAGCTATAGCATAGAATATGTATTCATATCGTGATGTCAATACGCACGATTTGTTTCACAGTTTGTTTTACACTTAAAAATGTTCCGGTAATGGAAAGACCTTACAAGTGTATATACATAAAATATATGCCACCCTATGCCTGTGCCATGCCACTCTATAGTGATGTATATTGTTGATGGGTGTAACAGATTTGGGTGTGAGTGTATTAACTGGTTTTTTTAAAAACAAGTGTAATTAGTTTAATAATATAACCATAAAACAAGGTTAACAATGCTATAGATAAAGCACTGCCAGTTTTATCTATGTCACCCCAGTTATCCCATTTACCCGCCGTCAAAGCTATTAATCCTATTAAAGTACCAAGCCATCCAAAATAAACAGCACCATTGCCACAATTAATTATAAATTTATCCTTTTGGTTTTTTAATAATCCATAACCAAAACTTCCACCAATAACGAATAAAAAGCTAAGAATATCATTATAGTAATTAAACCCTACGTGGTGTACAGCTCCGATTATTATCATCAAGCATATTAATAATCCAATGTACTTATTCATATTTTTTCACTCTGTAATTTCATCAAAGATGTATATCTTGTACCTATGCACAAGCTCTACCCTAGTTTATGTATTACAGTGTTCTGTGTCAACAGGCACATTTTGGTCCACCCTCCAAGCACTAGTTACAAAATATGCTTGGACATCAAGTAGTTAGAGTGATGTTATCACATGAAGTGGTGCGCTCTGGAGGACTCGAACCCCCAACCCCCAGAGTCGAAATCTGGTACTCTAATCCAGTTGAGCTAAGAGCGCTAATTAATGTGTTTTACAATTTATTATTCAAATCTGTTTTAGCAATAATATGTTGACACTGATAACAATTAATGACTAGCAATTCTCCTTCAATTAAATTCAAATCAAGCTTTAATTTATTAATTGCTTTTTGTAGAAATTCAAAACCAAGACCCTCTAATATTATAGCAAATGAAATAATTTGATCTTCTTTACCCTGATTTGACCTAAACTTTTTTTCTTTAGTTTTGAATTGACCAAAATTTTTGTCACCTAACAAAAGATGTATTCCAGTTATGCCAGAAAGTTTCATTATATTTGTCGAATGATTTTTAATTTTTTCAATTTCAAATTCTTCCTCTATTTTATTGTGCAAAAATCTTATAGTACCAAAAAAACCGCCAAAACCTATAGATTGACTCTCAAAAACATCGCATATTGTTCTTGATGGAGAAAGATAATGAGATAAAATTGATTTTGTCCAATCTGTTGGATCATTTAACCTAGCTATATATTCTTTAGACTCAAATACCTTTTTTTCAATGGCTTCATACATCATGAAATATTTATGGTTTATGTCTGTACCATTTATCCCTATAGCTCTGAATCCTCTTAAAAACCCAGATATATTGATTCTTTCTGGCATATGTTCAAGACTATGCCAAGCATTATAATCAACCTCTTTTGACTCAACCACACCTCCCCAGTTAACTAAAACTGCTTTTCCTAGTAAACTCATTTAAAATTATAATTTATTATTGTTAATTTATATTAAGATTATACATTTTATGAACAAACAAAAGAATAAATCTCTCTTTACAACTTTGAATATACAATTTTATTAAAATTAAAAAAAATTATACATTAGCTTTTTCTAATATTAAATCAGCTCCTTTTTCGCCAATCACTATTGATGGAACATTTGTATTAGATGTTGGCATATTTGGCATTATGGAACTATCTATTACTCTAAGGTTTTCAGTTCCATAAACTTGTAACTTATAGTCAACAACATCCATTTTATTTTTACCCATCCTGCAAGTACTTATTGCATGCCATGAAGTTTGCCCATTATTACGAGCATAATTCAATAAACCTTCATGATCTTTAACATTTATTCCTGGTCTTACCTCTCTAATTACATGATCAGATATTGAGGATTGTGACATTATTTTTCTTACAAGGCGTAAACCTTTAACTGTTAAATCTTGATCCTTTTTTTCTGATAAGTATCCTGCTTTAATTATAGGTTGTTCAAAAGGGTTTTTACTTCTTAAATGGGTTGACCCTCTAGAAGAAGGATAAATAGGAAAAACGGCAACGCTAAAACCAGAAAAAGGATCTAAGCCTATTTTTTTATTACGTGCGTATCTGTTTTGACCAGAAATTAACATTAGTTGAATTTTTAAATCAGGATGAAGTTTAGAAGGATCACTTCTCATTATAGATTGAACTGTTGCAGAAGCAATTGACATTAAACCATCTCTTTTAATTGCATAACGAAGCATTTCAAGAGCTCCAAGAAACCTATTGTTCAAAATATCATTTACTGTTACTTTCAAGTTAGTTTCATAAGTGATTCTGGTTTGAAGGTGGTCAGTAAGGTTTTCTCCAACGCCTGGTAAATGATACTTTGATTTAATGCCATGTGATTTTAGTATATTGGCATCTCCTATGCCAGATAACTCCAGAATTTTTGGAGAATTAATTGGCCCAGCTGAAACGATGACCTCAGCATTAGCTCTCACTTCATGTAAAACATCACCTGATTTATAAAAAACACCAATAGCTTTATTACCATCGAATATTATTTTTTCAACTTCAGATTTAATTTTAATTTGAAAATTTTTATGTCTGCGAACTGACTTCAAATATGCTGATGATGTAGATCTTCTTATTCCATTTTTTATAGAGTATTGCAACCAACCTACTCCACTAAAGTTTAAATTATAATCATCATTTGCCTCTGCACCTGAATCAATACAAGCTTGATAGAATGATGAAGACAA